>JALHNR010000100.1 GCA_022843525.1 Methylocystis sp.
CCGCACAGCCGAGACGCATATCGAACACTTCCCTCAGTAGTGGCAGCTGCGAGGGCGCTTGCCGCCACTACGGCATCGAAGCGCCGCCCGCGTCTATGGGGGCGGCGCTCTGTTTGGTGAATACGCGGCCCTGCGCTACTTCACCCCGACCAGATCAACATCGAAGATCAGCCAGGCGTTCGGCGGAATGACGCCGCCGGCGCCGCGCGCGCCATAGCCGAGTTCCGGCGGAATCACCAGCGTGCGCTTGCCGCCGACCTTCATGGTTTCGACCCCCTCGTCCCAGCCTTTGATCACCTGGCCCTGACCGAGCGGGAATGCGAACGGCTCACCCCGATCGCGCGAAGAGTCGAATTTCTTGCCCTTCTCGCCATTGTTGTAGAGCCAGCCGGTGTAATGCACGACCGCGGTCTGGCCGATCTTTGGGGTCGCGCCGGTCCCGACCTTCGTGTCCTTGTACTGAAGGCCGGTGAGGCTTTTCGTCATTTGCTCTTCAGCGCGCGCTTCAACGGTGAGCGCGAGGCTCGCGACTGCGGCAAATGCGGCCAGAGCCGCTTTGGAGACAAGGCGCATCTTTCGTTCCTCCAGCTTGTTTGAATCGCCGATCCGAGCGCCTCAGGTCGAGGAAACCCGAACTTATTCCAGCACGCCAGTGTCGCGGGCGAGCTGCAGCAAATCCTTCTGCGGCCGCGCGCCGACGTGAGAAATGATCTCCGCCGCGGCGAGCGCGCCGAGCATGGCGCTGCGTTCATGCGGCAAGTCCTGCGTATAGCCGGCGAGAAAGCCGGCGGCGAAGAGGTCGCCGGCGCCGGTCGTGTCGACGACGGCATCGACAGAACAGGCCGGCGCGGCGAGGGCGCTCGCGCCATTCGCGACGACGCAGCCCTTTTCGGACCGCGTGACGACGCCAAGAAGCCCGTCTTCGGCGCGCAGCGCCGCGAGGGCGGTCTCGAAATCGCCGGTCTGATAAAGCGCGTGCAATTCGCTTTCATTGGCGAAAACGATGTCGACGACACGGTCGCGGATGAGTGAGAGAAATTCGCCGCGATAGCGATCGACGCAGAAACTATCGGAAAGGGTAATCGCCACCTTGCGTCCGTTGGCGCGCGAGATCTTCGCCGCCTTCAGGAAGGCTTCCTTGGCCCCGGGCGGGTCCCAGAGGTAGCCCTCCATATAGAGGACCTTCGCGCGCGCGACCGTCGCCTCGTCGATGTCCGTGGGGGCGAGCGCCTGGCAGGCGCCGAGAAAAGTGTTCATCGTGCGCTGGCCGTCCGGCGTCACGAAAATCAAGCAGCGCGCGGTCGCGGCGCCGTCGGCGGCCGCCGGCGTGTCGAAGGCGACTCCGGCCTTGCGGATGTCATGCGCGAATTCGCGCCCCGCGTCGTCTTCCTTGACCTTGCCGACGAATCCGGCGGCGCGGCCCAGGCTCGCAAGGCCCGCCATGGTGTTGGCGGCCGAGCCGCCGGAAATAACCGTCGTCGGGCCCATCGCCGTATAAAGCTCAGCGGCCCGCGCTTCGTCGACGAGCGTCATCGAGCCTTTGCGCAGTCCGGCCTGCAGCAAATCGTCGTCCTCGGCGCGCGCAATCGTATCGACGATGGCGTTGCCAATGCCCAGAACATCAAATGATAAGGTCATGAGCGTCGTTAATCCGTTTAGTGAATGGGCAATCGGGGCGCCTGCGCGCCGCAGGCGCGTTGTCTAGCATTGCGCCGCGGCCCCGTCGATCACATGCGAGGCATTCGCGAATCCGCGAACTCAGGCGACCGAGCGCCGCGCCTTCCGAGTATGGATTTGCGGCTAGCGGCTAATCGGCGACAGGATCACTTCGATGATGATGACGAACAGCGCCGCCGCGAAGAAAGCCGGCGCCGGGCGCAGCGACACGTGCCGGAACAGGAAGGCGTACATGAACACCATCCAAATCAGAATCGGAAAGAGCAGAAAGCGCAGCAGCTTTTCGGTCGGCAAGGGCGGCGGCAGGGCGATGCCGAAGAGAAGGTGCAGGACAGTATAGATGAGCGCCGCAAGCCCGCTCATGATGGCGAGCGCCGTGGCGGTGCGCTGAAACTTTGCGTCCTCTTTCAGAACGCGCAGCAGGCCGTATGTCCCGCCGTAGAGAAGGACCACGCTCATCACGCCGTAGATCAGACTCCCGAGCAGCGAGTGGTTGAACGACTGCGCGATCGCCTGAAGCACGCCGTAAGCGCCGAAAGCGCCCCACATCAATTCGCGCGAATCCGGCAGCGAGAGCTGCGACGCTTCGAGATTGATCATCTTGAGCACGGTCTGCGGCGTCTGCTGATTGAGAAGCGGAATATTGATCGGCATGGAGAGCGTTTCCGTTCTTGGCGTGGGAGAAGGCGAAGGCCTTACCCGCATTGGAAGCGAAAAGCCGTGCGGCCCAGCGCGCAACAACAGCGCTGGCCGGGCCGCACGGCCAATTGGCGCCTCTCTAACACGCTTTGGCGGAGCGCGGAAATCCGGCGATTCTCATGGTGCAACGCAAAATAGCAGACTAGGGCAGGCGCCGGCTCCAGTCCTCGTGCGCGACCACCTCGACGATGCGTCGCGCGGCGTCGCGCCAGGCGACGCGCAAGACCTGATCCGGGTCGGCGACGCTGCCGCCGTCGAGAAAGTCGGCGATCGTCTCCGCCAGCGCCTTGGCGTCATTGACGCGAAAATAGAGCGCGCCGGCCCGTCCGACCTCGCGAAAGACCGGGATGTCGCTGCAGATGACCGGGCGGCCGCGGCGGGCCGCCTCGACGATCGGCAGGCCGAACCCTTCCGCATAGGACGGGAAGATCAGCGCCGCCGCGCGGTCGTAGAGAAACGAAAGCTCGTCGTCGTCCGCGTCGTCGAACCAGAACAGCCGACGGCCGAATTCCTTATGTCCGAGAATTTCGCTTGCCACCGCTTCTTCAAACCAGCCGCGCCGGCCGACGAAGACGATCCGGACGTTGCGGCCTCTCGCCCAGAGGTCTTCACAGGCGCGAAGGGCGACGCGCTGCCCCTTGCGCGGTTCGATCGTGCCGACGGCGAGTAAGACCGGCGCATCGCCGGCGACCGCTGCTTCGACCTTGTCGCGCGGCGCGGCGTCTGCGCGCAGCGCAAGATCGGAGCCGCAATGAAACCAGCCGATCTTGAGACCAGGACGATGCGGCAGCCCTTGGGCGGCGACATAGTCGGCGAGTTCGTCGGCGACGGTTCGTGAAATCGCGAGGAAACTGTCGCTCTCGAGGAGCGCCTTGCGCAGCCAGGCGCGATAGCGCGGCACCGTCACTTCGTGGCAGGCGTGCGGATAAAGCTCGGGAATGAGATCGAAGATGCAGGTGACGACCTCGCCGCCCGCGCCCCGAATCTGCGCGAAAACCGGCGCGAGTTCGTCGAAGGCGTTCCAGCTGTCGGAAAGCATCAGTAAGCGATCGCCTCCGGTGATCGCGATCTCGGAGTCGGGCGCAGCGTCTGCGCCGACAAGTTCGGCGATGAAGCCATTGGCGGTCAGCAGCCGGCCGCCCTCGCAGCGAACCGCCACCACGGGCAGGTCGAAGCTTTCGCCGCTGTAGAGGCCGCGCGTCACTTCCTTGACGACGCGCTGAATGCCGGTGCCGGCGTCGCGCTTGATCGTTCCCGTCACGTCGACCAGCAACCGCCGCGCCGGCAGCGGCGCGCCTCGAGCGGGCGGCGCGCCCTGGTCGGAGGCCACTGGCGTCGTCGCGTCGGGCGGCGTCGGGCGAAAGCGCGCGACGAGACCGTTCGCGGCATCGGCGAAGAACGCTTCGATCGGTCGGAGAAAGCGATAGATGTGGCCCGAGACCGAGTAGATCAGCCGATAGCGCTCATGGGTCAGATGCAGGAGTTCGGCGCGCAAATGATCGAGCTGAAATTGGAGCAGGCGGAGGCGTTCGCGCTCCTGCTCGCGCTCCTGGTTTTCCTGCTCGGTCATGGCCGCTTGATCATGACGCCTTCGCGGCCTGCGCTTCCGCCGCGCGGGCGTCGTCGAGCAGCGCCTGCAGCATGTCGTCGATATCGTGGCGCGGACGCCATCCGGTCGCGTCGGTCAGTCGCGTCGCGTCGCAGGCGACGCTGGCGATGTCGCTTGCAGGGCGCAGCAGCGCCGAATCGACCTTGATCTCAAATGGCGCCTTGGCTCGTCCGCGCAGCCGCTCGAGCAGCGCTTCCATGCGATGCGCCCTTCCGGATGCGATGTTGAAGATCGAGACGGAGGCGGGCAGATCCCGCGCACTTGCGATCAGCCGCATATAGGCGTCGATCACGTCGCGCACATCGAGGAAATCCCGCGCCTTGGACAGATCGCCGACCTTGAGGCGGGGCTCGGCGCGTCCCGCCTCGATCGCCGCGATCTGCGCGGCGAAGGAGGCGAGCGCGAAGTTACGATTGCGCTGGCCCGGCCCGGAATGGTTGACCGGCCGCGCCACGATGAGCCGCCCTCGGGGCGCAAGCAGATCCGCGAGCGCGCTCTCGGCGGCGACTTTCGAGCGGCTGTAGACGTCGACCGGCTGCAATGGAGCGTCTTCGCTCAAGACGCCGTCACGAAAGCTTGCGCCATAGGCCGCCGCCGTCGAGGCGAAAAGAAAAACGGCCTCGGGGCAGTGACGGGCGACCGCCGCCCCGAGTGCGAAAGAGCCATGAAAATTCACCCGCCAAGTCAGTTCGGCGGCGTGCAGCGCCTGCGCGATCGACGATTGACCGGCGAGATGGACGATGAGATCGGGACGCAAGCGCGCGATGATCGCATCGATCGCCGCTTCGTCGACGAGATCCGCGATGGCTGCGGCGAAAGCCTCATGGCCGCCGCGTTCGCCGGGACGCAGCAGCAGCGAGCGCGTCGCCTGCGGATAGGCCTCGGCCAGGGCGGCGCAGAGGTGGCCGCCGACAAATCCGGCGCCGCCCGTCACCAAGATGCGCTCGAAGGCTGCCATCGCGGGCGCCCTTTTTCGGGTTAGGCCGACTCGCGCCGCAGCCGCTCGAGATCGGCGTCGACCATCTCGCAAATCATTTCGCGAAGATCGATCTCCGGCTTCCAGCCGAGAACCTGCCGCGCCTTGCTGGAGTCGCCAAGCAAAACGTCCACCTCGGCCGGACGGTAGAACGCCGGGTCGATGATGACGAATTTCTCCATGTCGAGGCCAGCGTGCTCGAATGCGATGTGGCACATATCGCGCACCGTGGTGGTGACGCCGGTCGCGACGACGTAATCGTCCGGCTTCTCCTGCTGCAGCATCAACCACATGGCGCGCACGTAATCCTTGGCGTGGCCCCAGTCGCGCTTGGCGTCGATATTGCCGAGCCGCAACTCACTGGCGCGGCCGAGTTTGATCGCGGCGACGCCAGTCGTGACCTTGCGGGTGACGAATTCGACGCCGCGCAGCGGGCTTTCATGATTGAAGAGAATGCCCGAGGAGGCGTGAAGGCCGAAGCTCTCGCGATAGTTCACCGTGATCCAATGACCGTAGAGCTTCGCCACGGCATAGGGGCTGCGCGGGTAGAAGGGCGTCTTCTCGCTCTGCATCGGCTCTTGAATGAGGCCATACATTTCTGAGGACGACGCCTGGTAGAAGCGCGCTTTGGGCGCGCCGAGCCGCATCGCCTCGAGCACGTTGGTCACGCCGACGCCGGTGACATTTGCGGTGAGGAGGGGCTGGCGCCAGGAAGACGCGACATAGGATTGCGCCGCGAGATTATAGATTTCATCCGGCTGGATGTCCTGCACGGTGCGCAGCAGGCTGGAGAGATCGGCGAGATCGGCGTCGTGCAGAGTCAGCTTGCCGCTGATGCCGAGCCAGCGCAGGCGATGGTCTTCGACGCCTCGGTGCGACGAGCGCCGCACCACCCCATGCACTTCATAGCCCTTATCGAGCAGAAATTGCGACAGATAGGCGCCGTCCTGTCCTGTAACGCCAGTCACCAGCGCGCGCTTCGTCATTAATGGTCCTATTCAAAAGGTGGCCGGCCTCCGTGGCGAAGGCGAAACCTTCGCAGCGGCGCGGCCTTAGGGCGGTCCTCGCGCAGCCGCGAGCGGCGCAAAAGGCGCGCGTAACGGAATTACAGAATCAGGGCGCGTGAAGCAAGAGCGTGGGCGGGAACAGGCCGGACGGCGGCGCGCGCCGCCGTCGGCAGTGTCGAGAATTGGCGTTGGAACGCTTACGCCGGCTTGTCGGGCGGCGGCAGCTTGCCTTCCGGCGTCGCCTTGTCGATCGCTTCCGGCAAATACTGGGCGAGAAGCGCTTTCGCCTTGTCGACGTCGATGCCGGCGTTCTTGGCGAGTTCCATCAGCTTATCGGCGTTGACCACCTTGCTGATGTCCATCTCGCTGATTTTTTCATTGGGACCGAGGCCGACCCAGGAGTGGATCTGCTTTCCCAGTCCGGAGTTCTCGAAATTCTTGACGACGCCGTCGAGGCCGCCCTGCTTCTCCACATAGTCCTTAATAAGGGTCAGGGCTTCAGCCCCGATCACGCCGCCAGCGATCGCTTTGAGCCAACTCATGAGTATTCTCCCTCTTAAAAAAAGCGCGCGCTTTGCGCCGCGCTAGCAGAGATAAGGCGGGGCATAGGCTTTACAATGGCGCGGGATCGGCAGGGGATCGGGCAGGGCGATCGCCGGCACAGCCTAAGGCCTTCATTCAAATAGGAGATCCTCCTTGCGTTCGCCCCAGCGCCGGATTTCTTCCCAAATGTCAGGGGCGGTTTCGGCGTAGCGGAAAATATCGCGGTCCTGTGGAGCGATGACGCCCTCGTCGACCAGGAAATCGACGTTAAAGGCGCGTCGCCAATAGTTTTCCCCCACGAGAATGATGGGGATCGGCTTGACCTTGCCGGTCTGCACAAGCGTGAGCGTCTCGAATAATTCGTCGAAAGTGCCATAGCCGCCCGGAAAGGCCACCAGCGCCCGCGCGCGCAGCATAAAATGCAGCTTGCGCAGTGCGAAATAGCGGAAGCGCAGGCAAAGCGATGGCGTGACATAGCTGTTGGGCAGCTGCTCATGCGGGAGGGTGATGTTGAGCCCCACCGTCTCGGCCCCGGCTTCGAAGGCGCCGCGATTCGCCGCCTCCATGATGCCCGGTCCGCCGCCGGTGACGATCGCGAGGCGCGGCCAGTCGCCGCTCTCGCGGGCGGCGCCGACAAGTGCGCCGAACTCGCGGGCGATTTGATAGTAGCGGGAATTTTCGCACACGCGTTTCGCCACCGCGAGCTGTCTGGCGAGGGCGGCGTCATTGGGATTGGCTGTCGCGCGCGCCTGCGATTCGGCGAGGCGGCTTTCCGCTAAAGCGGGCTCGACGATGCGAGTCGAGCCGAAGACGACGATCGTATCGGTGACGCCATGGCGCCGCAGCAGCAGTTCGGCCTTGAGGTATTCGAGCTCGAGGCGCGGACCGCGCGCTTGGGCCGACGTCAGGAAATGAATGTCCTCGTCGGCCTTGCGATAGGATGGACTGGAGAGAATCGCCTGCAGCCGCTTGGCGGCGGCGAGGTCAGGGATGCTCGGCGCGGGGAGTCCGGACGGCGCCCGCCCATCGAGCTCAGGCCGAGAATTTCGCTCTTCATCGCTTGCGCTCAATCATAATCTCCTTTGGCGCCCATACTCTCCTTGGCGCTTTTCTTTATTTCCGGATACGTCCGGCGTATATGACCCGCCGGACGCCGGACGGCGAAGATTGATCGAGGAGCAGGGCGGGAGCGCATGGCCGGGCATAGTCAATTCAAGAACATCATGCACAAGAAGGGCAAGCAGGACGCGATCCGCTCCAAGCTGTTTTCAAAGCTCGCCCGAGAAATCACCGTCGCCGCCAAGATGGGCCTGCCCGACCCGAATATGAACGCGCGTCTGCGCGCCGCCGTTCTCGCCGCGCGGGCGGAGAACATGCCAAAGGACAATATCGAACGCGCGATCAAGAAGGCGTCCGGCGCCGACGCCGAAAATTACGATGAAGTGCGTTACGAGGGCTATGCGCCGGGCGGCGTCGCCGTGATCATCGAGGCGTTGACCGACAATCGCAACCGCACGGCCGGCGAGGTGCGCTCCTATTTCACCAAGGCTGGCGGCGCGCTCGCCGAAACTGGCGCCGTGTCCTTCATGTTCGACCGCGTCGGCCTCGTCGAATTCGACAAGAAGGCGGCGACGGAAGATGCAATGATGGAGGCGGCGATCGACGCGGGCGCCGACGACGTCTCGACGACCGACGAGACCCATGAAGTGATCACGTCCGTCGAATCGCTGCGCGACGTCGCCAAGGCTCTCGAGGAGAAATTCGGCGAGCCGCGCAAGGCGGCGCTCGTCTGGCGCCCGCAGAACACGATCAAGGTCGACGATGATTCGGGCGAGAAGGTCCTCAAGCTCGTCGGCTTGCTCGAGGACAATGACGACGTTCAGAATGTCTACGCCAATTTCGAGGTCTCCGACGCGCTGGTCGCCAAGCTCTCGGGATAATCCGGCGACGGGGCGATGACGCCGATCCGCGCCGGGGTGAGAGATGCGCAATAAGCGAGGCTATCACCACGGGTCGCTCAAACAGGCGCTGATCGACGCCGCTTTGGACATTCTCGCCGAAGGCGGACCATCGGCGCTGACGCTCACCGAGGCGGCGCGCCGCGCCGGCGTTTCGCCCGCCGCCCCTTACCGTCACTTCAGCGGACGCGACGCGCTGATGAGCGAACTGGCGCGCCGCGGTTTCGAGACCTTTGGCGCACGAATTGAAACGGCATGGGACGAAGGCCGGCCCGACGCCAAAAGCGCGATGCGCGCCATGTGCGCCGCCTACCTCAAATTTGCGCGCGAAGAGCCCGGGCTCTACGCAGCCATGTTCGGGCAGGCGCAGACGCTCGCCGATCCGGGAGCGGGCGGCGCCGCCGACCACGCGCTGGAGATCCTTTGGCGCGCCGTGGTGGCCTGGCTGCAGCAGGCGGGCGCGCCGGCGCAGGGCGCGCGCTACGCGGCGCTGCAAATATGGTCGCTCGCGCATGGCGTCGCGATGCTGACCATCTCGGGCCATTTCGATCCCGTCAAAAGCGCGGATCCGGCGCTGGTGCTCGAGAGCGCCGCGCAAGGCGTCATGGAGAGCGCTGCTGCGCGCGCCAAAGCCGCGCCAGCTTAATCTCTTAATAAAGCGCGACCGGGCGCCAAATTACGCACGGTCTTTAATCCTTCATTAACGTTAACGCCCTCAAATGACGCAAATCCTAATTGCGTGAGGGCTCCCGTGACGCAAGCGTCATCCCGACACATCCGCTTCAGAGGCAGGTCCTTCCCCGTCCTGACGCTGGAGCCCGAGCAGCCGATCGAAGGCTGGTTCGAGCAGCTCGACGCGCTGCTTGAGCAATCGCCCGCGTTTTTCAGCCGGAAGTCGATCGTCATCGACCTCGCTAAACTGACGATTGAGCGGCCACAACTCACCGAGCTCCTCGAAAATCTCACCCGGCGCGGCATACGCCTCATGGGATTGTCGGGGGTCGACCCGTCATGGGCCGCCGACGATCTGCCGCCGATTCTGGCCGGCGGTCGCGCCACACCGCAACCGCCGCCGGACGTCAGCGCGACGCGCGCCAAAGACGCAAGCCCTGGAACGCTGTCCCCAAGCGAAGAAGCAGCCTTCGAGGATATCGCCAACGCGCTCGGCGCCGGCGGCGCACAGTCGGTCGATCCCAAATCGTCCGAGCCGCCGGCCCCCTCGGCTGCGCCGCTGATCCTGCTGGAGCCGGTGCGCTCCGGCCAGTCGATCTATCACCCGGACGGCGACGTGACGGTCATCGGCTCCGTCGCGTCGGGCGCGGAAATCATGGCGGGCGGCTCCGTGCATATTTACGGAACGCTGCGCGGCCGCGCGATGGCGGGCGCCTATGGCGAAAAGCGCGCGCGAATTTTCTGCCGCAAGCTCGAAGCCGAGCTGCTCTCGGTTTGCGGCGTTTATCTCACAGCCGACGAGATCTCGGCGAATGTTCAGAGCCAATCCATCCAGGCCTGGCTCGAAAACGAGACGGTCAAGATCGCGCGGCTCGATTAAGAGAGGACGAAAAATGGCCAAGACTTTGGTGGTGACCTCCGGCAAAGGGGGCGTCGGAAAGACAACGTCAACCGCGGCTCTCGGCGCCGCGCTGGCCCAACAGGGTCACAAGGTCGCGGTCGTCGACTTCGACGTCGGTCTGCGCAACCTCGATCTCGTCATGGGCGCCGAGCGGCGCGTCGTGTTTGATCTCATCAACGTCGCTCAGGGCGACGCGAAGCTGCATCAAGCGCTCATCCGCGACAAGCGCTTAAACAATCTCTATCTGCTGCCGGCGTCGCAGACGCGCGACAAGGACGCCTTGACCGAAGAGGGCGTGCAGCGCGTCATCAATGAATTGCGCGAGAAGTTCGACTGGATCGTCTGCGACAGTCCCGCCGGCATCGAACGCGGCGCGACGCTCGCGATGCGCTTCGCCGACGTCGCGGTGGTCGTCGCCAATCCGGAAGTCTCCTCGGTGCGCGATTCCGATCGCATCATCGGATTGCTCGACGCAAAGACCGAACGCGCCGAAAAGGGCGAACGCGTCGAGAAGCATCTGCTGCTGACGCGATATGACGCACAGCGCGCCGGCCGCGGCGAGATGCTCAGCGTCGACGACGTGCTCGAAATCCTGTCGATACCGCTGCTTGGGATCGTGCCGGAGAGCGAAGACGTTCTGCGCGCCTCGAACGTCGGCGCGCCGATCATTCTTCACAACGCCATGAGCCCCGCGGCGCGCGCCTATTCGGAAGCGGCGAAGAGGCTGTGCGGCGAAAAACTGCCGGTGAACATTCCCGCTGACAAGAGGGGACTTTTCGTTCGGCTCTTTGGTCGGAGGGCGGCATGAATATTTTCGGATTGTTCGGGCGGCGCGGCGCCACCGCGCCGGTTGCGCGCGAGCGCCTGCAGATTCTTCTCGCGCATGAACGCAAGTCGGCGCGCGATTCGGATCTCATCGCCGTGCTGCACAAGGAAGTCCTCATCGCGATCTCCAAGCACATCAACGTCGACCCCGAAAAGGTCATGGTGAAGATGCATCGCAAGGAAGACATGTCGCTGCTCGAAATCGACATCGAAATCGAGCCGGCGGCGACGCTCGAAAGCGCCGCGGCCTTCGAAGATGACGTCGTGCTTGAAGAGGATCTGAGCGGCAAGGCGGCCTGATTTCCCGACGCGAAACGCTTGACGGCGCCGCGCCAATTTTTTGGCGCGGCGCTTTCCCTTGCGCCAATGTTAATGCATATTACATTGGTGTCGGCCCCGCTTTGGCGGCGGGCGGCCGTTGACCAACTGGAGCCCATCATGAGCTGCCATCGTTATTCTCGCATGTCGTCATCCGGAGCGGGCGGGGCGCCCTGGGGGCATCACGGACGAATGTCCTGGAGGCCCTACGAGATCGCGGCGGTGATCCTCGGCTTTTTCATCTTCTGGCCGCTCGGCCTTGCCATTCTGGTCTGGAAGCTTTGGCAGCGCAGCCAGGGCTTTGAGGGCGATTTCTTCGCCTTCGCCCAGGAGCAGGGCGCGCGGGTGAAGGACGCCGTGAGCGGCGTCGCGAGAGAGGGATCGACCGCTTGGGGCGGCCCCTCCTTCATGCGCTCGACCGGCAATGTCGCTTTCGACGAATGGCGCGAAGGCGAACTCGCGCGGCTTGAGGAAGAGCGCCGCAAACTCGCCGAAGCGGAGCGAGACTTCGCCGAACATA
>JALHNR010000101.1 GCA_022843525.1 Methylocystis sp.
GGTCTGCCGGCGTTCCTTCTCACCGGACCGTTCAATCAGGGCTTAAAGAATGCGGCGTTGTTCAGCCCGAAGCTCTCGATCATCGTCGGCCCCTTCTACAAAACCGAATTCTACGCCAATTACGGCGAAGGCTTCCACTCGACCGACGCACGGGGAACGGTGCTGCGAGTCTCCACGGCCGAACTTGCGGACAATGACGGCTTCGTTCAGGCCGCTTCAATTCCGCTGCTCGTAAAATCACGCGGCGCCGAAATCGGCGCCCGCACCAAATTTGTCGATGGGCTCGATTCCAGCATCAGCCTGTTCTGGCTCAATCTCGAATCAGAAAACCAGTTTGTTGGCGACAGCGGCACGACGATCTTCGGTCGCCCGAGTCGCAGATATGGCCTCGAATTCGCCAACAAATACGCCCCGAAATCCTGGATCAGATTTGACGGCGACGTGGCGCTCGTCCATGCGCGCTACCGGGGCGTCGACGTTGCGCAGACCTTGGCGTGGCTCGATTTGATTACGCCTGACGCTACGCCTTATGGGACATTCCTCGGCAATGCGCCCGGCAACTATTTACCGAACGCAATAGCCGTGACGGCGATGGGCGGATTGGAGCTCGGCGAAGCGACCGGATGGTTCGGCGCGCTGAAATATCGCTACTTCGGGTCCAGGGCCTTAACCGAAGACGGCTATTTCAATTCGCCGGCGACCGGCACGTTGAACGCGCGACTGGGCTATCGATGGGCGGATGGCTGGCGGCTGCAGGTCGACGCCTTCAATGTTTTCAATTCGCGCTCCGACCAGATCACATTTGCCTATGGCTCGCTCCTGCCGAGCGACCCTCTTTACGCGCAATGCGTCGCCGGCGTCGCTCCCGCCCAGGTTTGCGGCCTCGGCGTCATGGATCGGCATTTCAAGCCGCTCGAGCCCGCGGCTGTGCGCGTGACGCTCAGCGGGCCGCTCAATTTCGACGCTTCGCTCGCCAGTCTGCCCGATCGCGCGGGGCATTTCTCGCAGTCGCCGAACTGACGACCATTGCGAGGAGGCGAAGCCGACGAAGCAATCCAAAGCAGAATCTGGATTGCTTCGCTTCGCTCGCAATGACGGCTGATTGCTGCGCTGCGCCAGAATGACGCGAGCGCTCGCCAATGCCGCCGCGACCCGGTAAAGCCGGCGGCATGTCTCACGTCATCCAACCCTTCGAAGAAATCCGTATCCTGTTGGCGGCGCTGCCCGGCCCGGATCTGCAAGCCGCTGAGGCGGTCCGCGCGCGCGACGGCCGGCTCACCAAGCCGCCCGGCGCGCTCGGTCGTCTCGAAGAGATCGTCGAATGGCTCGCAGCCTGGCAGGGCAGGGCGGCGCCCGCGATCGAGCGCCCGCTCGTCGCGGTTTTCGCCGCCAATCACGGCGTCGTGGCGCAGGGGGTTTCGGCTTTCCCGGCGAGCGTCACCCAGCAGATGGTGGCGAATTTTCTCGCTGGCGGCGCGGCGATCAACCAGATCTGCAAGTCCTATGGCGTCGGCCTGAAGGTCTATGAGCTGGCGCTCGAACGGCCGACCGCCGACTTTACTGAATCTTCCGCCATGGACGAGCGCGAAGCGGCGGCGACCTTCGCCTATGGGATGGAGGCGATCCAGGGCGATATCGATCTCCTCGCCCCTGGCGAGATGGGAATCGGCAATACGACGAGCGCGGCGGCGATCTATGCCGCGCTTTACGGCGGGCCGGCGTCGCGCTGGACAGGACGCGGCACGGGCCTCGACGACGCCGGACTTTCGCGCAAGAACGCCGCGATCGACGCCGCGCTGACGCTGCATGCGCCGCATCTCGCCGATCCTTTAGAAATCCTGCGCCGCCTCGGCGGCCGGGAGATCGCGGCGATGATGGGCGCCATCGCCGCCGCGCGGCTCAACCGCATTCCTGTGGTGCTTGACGGCTATGTCGCCTGCGCCGCCGCCGCGCTGCTCCATGCGATCGCGCCCGAGTCGATTGCGCATTGCATGGCGGGCCACGTCTCGGCGGAGGGAGCGCATCGCGACGTTCTGACGCGGCTCGGCAAGCGTCCATTGCTCGATCTCGACATGCGGCTGGGCGAAGGCTCAGGCGCGGCGCTCGCCATCGGCCTGATCAAAGCGGCGCTTGCATGTCACAGCGACATGGCCACGTTCGATAGCGCAGGCGTATCGGAAAAATCGGAATGATTCACGGAGGGCGGCTTCCACTCAAGAAACTGTCACATCCGCAGCGCATTGAAGTCAAAACCGACCCCTGAGGAGCGCGGTGGCATGAACTCCAATCTCTCAACCGCCTACGCAGCCGTGATCTTGATGGCGGCGCTTGCGGCGGCGCTGCCCTTTCATCTCAGTCGAATCCTCGGTCCGCAGCGGCTGCTTCACGCGGCCTATGCCGCCGCCGCCATGGGGCTTTTTTATCTACTGGGCGCGACCGCCTTCGGCTGGACGTTCGACAGAGAAGGCGCGCTGCTCTGGATCTACCTCGCGTTTTTCCTTCTGGCGGCGGGCATTGCGGCGCGTCGGCGCATGATGATCGGCGCGATCGGGCTGCCCTGGCTTTCCGCGCTGATTCAGCTCGGCGTCGTCGCTTACATGTTTGCGCCGGATTCGTTTCGAAAGCCGCCGGTGACGGCGGCGCTGTTCCTGTATTTTCTGTTCGAGGCGCTCGTCTGGCTGCGCGGTCGCGAGGCGCAGGAGCCGGCAGAATCTCGGGAAGCGAGCTATCGCGCCCGGCCGCCGCTGTTCCCGCCCCTGCGCCGTCGCGGATTCGCAGAAGCCTCACTTGCGGCCGCGGCGATCGCCATCGCTTTTCTGCTCGTCGCGGGCCCGCAAGCGGCGCATATCGGGCCAGAGTCGGATTCGGCGCAGCAGCAGGAGGCGCAGACCGAAGAGACACCCGCGAGCGGCGAGACGGCGACCAGCGAGGAGCCCGCTTCGGAGGCGAATCCGTCTGCGACCAACGAACAGCCGAACACAGAGAGCCGAGAAAGCGCGGCGGCGGACGCGCCGCAAGCCGTCGGCCAAGCGCCTGTCGAGCCCTCGGCCACCGCGGCGAAGGACCCTGGAGTTTATACGGCGCGCGCGGGGGACACGTTTAAATCCATCGCCAGGCGGCTCTACGGCGCAACCAGCAAATGGCGCGCGATCGCCGAGCGCAATCCCGATCTGAAGTCGAAAAAGCTGCGCGCGGGTCAGCTCGTCAATTTGCCGTCGGCGCCGACGCGATGAGGCGAGGGAGGATGGCGTGAATTCTCGGCGGCTCTTGTCGAACCGCCGAGACGCCTGTGATCGAGTCCGCGCCAAATCAGCACATGCAAAGCGCTTCGGAAGCCTGATCGTTCCAGCGGTCGCCGACGTAACGGTAGCTTCTGTTGGAGCGAAATCTCGGGCCGCCCTGATTGACGTGCTGCCATAATGTGAGCGTGCAGCCGTTCTTCACGCGGAACGACGAGACGTGATCGTTCCAAGACGGATTGTAAATCGTGCTTTCGCATCCGCCGCCGTGGCCGTTCGTCGTGCATCCGAGGCTTTCGCCGCGCACCATCTTCATCCGCTCAAAATTGTGGAGCGTGTAGCCGGAGCCGCCAAAGTCTCGATGCTGGAAAATCCGGCAGGTGGCTTGTGCGTTGGCCGGAAAAAACAAGAGGGCCGCCGTGACGGCGGCCGCTGTATAGCAAGCCTTCATCTCAAACTCTCCGAAAAAGAAATTTAAATAGTCCGCATCTCCCGGTTAACGTGCCGCGATCTGATTGGTTCCGCGTCATAGATCACGCTGCATTTGGGCGGCATCGCCTAAATGCAGATAAACGTGATCGACTCCCAAAGTTTAGAGCGCGCTCTACGCGAAAACCGGTTCCCACTTATTCGCAGCGCGCTCTATGCGACCGCGGTTGCGAACCGCAGCGTCTCCTGCTCGGTCATGACGGCGTCGAGCTGCTGGTCATGCGGTTCGATCGGCACATGGTCGGCTTCCTGGCAGGAATAGGCGACGCCGACGGCGATGACCGGCTTTTTGGCGCGAAGGGTAGAGAGCGTGGCGTCATAGATGCCGCCGCCATAGCCGAGCCGAAAACCGCGCCGATCAAAGGCGGCGAGCGGCGAAAACACAATATCGGGATCATATGCCGGCTTATCGTCCGACGGTTCGGATAGGCCGAACGGCCCTTTGACGAGGTCGTCGCCAGGCGCGAAGGCGCGAAAAACCAAGGGGTGACGCACCTTGTGCATGACCGGCAAGGTCACGCGGCAACCTTCGGCGGCGAGCGCATCGATGAGCGGGCGCGTGTTCAACTCGCTGCGGATCGGCCAATAGACGGAAACGACAGGCGGCGCACTCAATTTCGCATCGCGCGCAATGCCGGCGACGAGCGCAACGCCCCGGCGCGCGACGGAAGCTGCGGCCTGATGCGCTTCCTGCGGCGCGATGAGATCGCGGCGCGCCAGCGCACGGCGCCGCAGCTCGGCTTTCAAATCGCTCATGCGAGAGCAATAACAGGGAAGGAGAGTGCGGGCCACAAGAGCCGTGGGACATCGATCCCGGGAACCTACAACGTAGGTGGGCGCCATATGACCAAGCCCACGGGCGAGGCCAGGGACAGCTCCCATAAGGATCGATAAGGCCCCGGGGAATAATAGTCCTGCACGCACCCCGCAGCGCCGCGTAATGAATGTAGCGCTACGTGGCGCGCGGCGCCAGTGGCGTCTGAGAGATTCGCTAGGCGAGCGCTAACTCCATTGGCGCGGACCTTTCGCGTTCTTTTCTCTCCACTGGGAGACGCTGGATCCGCGTCAGCGTGAACAGACCGAAGGGCGCCAGCGGGCGGCGCTCGACGAGCCTCATCTGCGGGTTCCGATCGATCCAGTCACCGATGATCGACCAGGGAAATTGCGGGCGCCAGCCGAGTTTCGGCGCCATATGGCGGTCGAGCCACGCCTCGAATAGCGCGATGGCGTCGTCCTTGCCGCTCACATGATTGACGAGCACGATTTCGCCGCCCGGCCGCAGCACGCGCGCGAGTTCGTCAAGCATGGCTTGGGGCTCTGGCACGACCGTCAGGACGTAAGGCGCCACGACGCAGCCGAAACTCGCGTCGGAGAACGCCATTCGCGTCGCATCCATTTTCACGAGGCCGGCGACATGGGAGAGACGCTCGCGACGCACGCGCTGCGCGGCGCGGCGCAGCATCGGCTCCGACAGATCGACGCCGACGACCTGCGCATTGGCCGAAAACATCGGCAGTTCGAGTCCCGTGCCGACGCCGACGTCGAGGACCGGTCCGGGCGTGTTGGACGCGGCCGCGGCGGCGGCGCGACGGCCTGGCTTCAATAAAATGTCGAACGTCAGATCGTATATCGGCGCCCAGCGCGCATAGGCGGCCTCGACATTGCCGTTGTCCAGCGTTTCAACTTCGCGCAAAAAATTTCTTGCTTCGCTCATCGAGGCGACCTTCGCGCTTCTGCGGCGCGCAGCGGCGGCGCATGTGATGTCATCGGTATTGCTGCAGGCTCGATTGCGGCGATGAATCCGCCGCCGAGCACGCGCGCTTCGTTCTCGTCGGCGTCGTAGAACACGCAAGCCTGTCCCGGTGAAACGCCGAATTCGCTCGACGCGAAAACCACCAGAGCGCCGCCGTCCTCTCCCGCGATCAGCCGCGCGGGAACCGGCGGCCGCGTCGAGCGCACGCGCGCCATGATGTCGATGCCCTGAGGCGGCAGCGACGAGAGCGCCCCCTCGCCAATCCAGTTGACGTCGCGCAGCTTCACCGCGCGCGTCTCCAGCGCCTCGCGCGGCCCGACCACGACCTGAGCTTTCGCGGCGTCGAGGCGCAAAACGTAAAGCGGCTCCGCGTCGCGGCCCGCCACTTTTGCGCCCAGTCCTAGGCCACGGCGCTGCCCGATGGTGTAGTGGATGACGCCGGCGTGGCGCCCCAGCACACGGCCGTCGAGATGCACGATCTCTCCGGGCACCACCGAAGCTGGCGCGAGCTTTTCGACGATATCGGTGTAGCGCCCGGTCGGCACGAAACAGATGTCCTGGCTGTCCGGCTTGTCAGCGACCTCGAGACCAAAGCGGCGGGCCATGTCGCGAACTTCGGCCTTGGCGTAGTCGCCAAGCGGAAAGCGCAGCATCCGCAGCTGCTCGCGCGTTGTCGCGAACAGGAAATAGCTCTGGTCGCGCGCCGCATCCTTGGCGCGGTAGAGCGCTCGGCCGCCACGTCCGTCGTCGCGCGCCGAAATGTAATGGCCGGTCGCGAGCGCGTGCGCGCCTAGATCCTTGGCCGTCTCCATGAGATCGGCGAATTTGATGAACTGGTTGCAGGCGACGCAGGGCACGGGAGTCTCGCCGTTGGCGTAGCTCGCGGCGAATTCGTCGATCACCTTCTCGCGAAACTTGCTCTCGTAATCGAGAACGAAGTGCGGAATGCCGAGCCGCGCCGCAACATTTCGGGCGTCGTGGATGTCGCGACCGGCGCAGCAGGCGCCCCTGCGGTGGGTGGCCTCGCCGTGGTCATAAAGTTGCATCGTGACGCCGACGACGTCATAGCCCTGCTCCTGCAGCAGAGCCGCGACGACGCTCGAGTCGACGCCGCCAGACATCGCGACGACGACGCGCGTCTCGCGCGGCGAGGCAGGCTGCGGCGCATGATCCGATACGCTATTCGTCATTTTCGGAAGCGACGCCTGTCTACTGCGGAAAAGTGGGACGAGATGGTGAAGGCGCAAAAGCCCCGGCCCGCCGCGCATCGGTGAGGCCGCTGGGATCATTTAGAGCATTACCCGTCCAAGAGGCAATCCTGCCGAAATTTTTCGACATCCCGGCGTCATATTGTTCGCAGCCGCCATCGCTGCTATGACGCCGCGGCGTTTAAGGCGCGGGGATGGATTTAAATGGCGGCGATGAAACTCCTGGCGGGCAACTCCAACCGGCCGCTGGCGGAGGCGATCGCCGCCCACCTGGGCGTTCAGCTCTGTCGCGCCCAGGTTCGCCGCTTCGCCGACCAGGAAATCTGGGTCGAAATCCTGGAGAATGTGCGCGGGCAGGACACGTTCGTGATCCAGTCCACCTCCGCGCCGGCCAACGACCACCTGATGGAGCTCTTGATCATGATCGACGCGCTGCGCCGCGCCTCAGCGCGTCGCATCACGGCGGTCATTCCCTATTTTGGCTACGCCCGACAAGACCGCAAACAGGGACCGCGCACGCCGATCTCGGCCAAGCTCGTCAGCAATCTGATCACGCGGGCGGGCGCGGACCGCGTTCTGACCGTGGATCTGCACGCCGGGCAGGTTCAGGGCTTCTTCGACATTCCAACGGATAATCTCTTCGCCGCGCCGGTCATTGTCGCTGACATCAAGTCGCACCTTGAGCTCAAGAATGTCATGGTCGTGTCGCCGGATGTCGGCGGCGTGGTGCGCGCGCGGGCGCTGGCGAAGCGCATCGACGCGCCGCTCGCCATCGTCGACAAGCGCCGCGAGCGCGCCGGCGACTCCGAGGTCATGAACATCATCGGCGACGTGAGCGGCCACAACTGCATCCTCATCGACGACATCGTCGATTCGGGCGGAACGCTGTGCAACGCCGCCGAAGCCCTGCTCGCGGCGGGAGCCGGCTCCGTCTACGCCTTCATTACCCATGGCGTGCTGTCGGGCGCGGCGGCGGAGCGCATCGCCAACTCGAAGCTGAAGCAGCTTGTCGTCACCGACACGATCCGCGCGACGGCTGCGGTCGAAGCCGCTCCCAACATTCGCGTCATTCCGATCGGCCACCTGATCGGCGAGGCGATCGCCCGAACCGCCAGGGAAGAGAGCGTCTCCAGCCTGTTCGATTAGACATTCCGCCGAACTGCGTCGGATCCGATTGGGGTCATGAGGGTTTCGGACGGAAACTTATGCGCAGGACGGTGAAGCAGGCGCCGGCGAAACCGAAGCTGGTCGTTACGATGCTCGCCATCAGATAGAGCCTGAACAAATCCGGACCCCAGCCTTCGGCCGGCGCGCCGTCGAGGATTGGAAACGCCGCCTGCAAGACGAACAGGCTCGAATTGGTGAAAGCGCCCGCGACCATCGCCCAGCGCACGGGCCAGGCGAAAGGAATGCGCGTTCCATAGAAGCCGAGCAGGAGCGCGCTCATCAGCAGGAAGTCGATATGTGCCTGCAAGACGCGCGAGAATTTCCCGGGAAAGATCGCCGAGATGAGCGGCGTCTCCATCTTGAGCGCCACCAGACACCAGGCCAGAACGAGCGCGACAAGCACCCACAGGGCGGCGCCCCTTAGCAAAATAATGTTGTTTTCTTCGACTGATCGCGGGTTTTCCGTCATCACGACATCCTCGATTCTTCTCGGCCGATCGCCGGAAGCTCGATACATGCCGCGTTCAGCAAGAAAGCGCTTGACCGGGACGGCTGATAAACTTGTCTGAAACGGCCGTCCGCTGCGGTTCCAGGGAGTTATCGATGACGAAGGCGCAGATCCTTTCGACCGAGCACGCGCCCCCGAATCGCCGACGGGATTGGCTACGCGAGGTGATCGGACGCGAATACGCCCGCGTCGACGTGCGTCCTCTTCCGGCGCAACGCCTGTTCAACGAAATGACGATTTACGGGGGAAAGGATGTTCGGCTTTCTTCGATCCGCTCAAACGCCATATCGATAGAAAAGCCCGAGCGGCCGTCGCTCCCCGACAGCCATGATGTTTATCTCGCCGCCGTACTGCTTTCAGGCGAATATTTTCTGGAGCAGGACGGACGCCAAGTCTCGTTGAAGCCCGGCGAGATGACAGTTTACGATGCGACGCGGCCGCATAAAATTTACTGCCCGGGAAAATTCTCCAAGCTGATTGTCTCGCTGCCGCGCGCGGCGACGCGCGCGTTCTCGCCTGAAGTCGACCGCTGCGCGGCGTTGCGCGTCGCTGGCGCTGCGGGCGTCGGCGCGATGGCTGTGTCTTACATCCGGTCCTTCGCCGCCCATGCGGGCGAGTTGACCGGGGAATCCTTCGATGCGATGGCCAGTCACTGCGCCGATCTGATCGCCTTGTCGCTCTTAGAACCCAGCGAACATCGCCGGATAGACCGAGGGCGGCAGGCGACGCTGCGGCGGGTCAAGCGGTTCATCGAGAGCCGCCTCGGCGATCCGCGGCTCGATCCGGCGATGGCGGCGCAGACGCTGGGCCTCTCGTCGCGCTATCTCAATTCGCTTTTCGAAGCCGAGGGGCTCTCGCTTATGCGCTATGTGTGGGCCAGGCGTCTTGAGAATTGTCGCCGCGACCTCTGCGCCGACGCTTGTGCGCCGATTGGCGAACTCGCCTACCGCTGGGGGTTCAACGATCTCTCCCATTTCAGCCGCGCGTTCCGTCGGCGGTTCGGACAGTCCGCGCGCGAGATGCGTGCAGGCAGCAAATAGTCTTGTCTTCGCCTTGCCTTGCGTCGGCGCGCATTCTCAAATTTCGCGCGCCATGTCGACGAGTTTTGCGATCGTGCGCATATTGCGCGCCGTGCCATGCACGGCAGCCGGAATTTCGAGTTTTGAGCGCCCCATCCCTGGGCCATAGTGAACGTAAATCTCGCGTGATCCCAAATGCATTTCCTCGTCTGCTTTGCCTTTGGCGCGATCTAACGCGTCGGGCGGCGGGGGGTCATCGAGGAAAATCGCCACGGTGAAATTGGCCGGCTTTTCCGGGAAGGGATTTCGGTTGAGAACCGCCTGCATTTCATCGGCGGTGCGCACAAAAACCGCGACGGGCTTTCCGGCATAGGCGAGCAGTCTCGCCTCCAGCTCCGACTTTACCCTTTTTGGAGAGGCTTTGCTTTCAAAGACGACGTTTCCGCTCGCGATATAAGTTTGGACGTGATCGAAACCAGCGTCGACGCACATCGCCTTGAGTTCGGTCATGGCGACTTTGCCGGTTCCGCCGACATTTACGGCGCGTAACAGCGCGACATAGCGGGTCATGACAAAGTCGTGCATCCCGTCCAGGCGCGCGTCAATCTCCAATCGATACGATGTCGCCGCTCCCAAATTGCACGGCCATCCGACTCGACATTTGTAAAATGACGGCGCTCTTGCCCAAGCTGGCGCCGAATGCCAGAACGCCGTGTGACCGCGAAGATTTCTCTCATGCTCGACCCTGTTCCAACCCGCTTCAATCTCGCGCGCTATTGCCTCGCCGAAAATGCGCGGCTGCGGCCCGACGCCACGGCGCTCACCGTCGTTGGCGACGCCGGCGCGCAGCGCTGGACCCACGCGGAACTCGATCTGAAAGTGCGGCGTCTGGCCGCAGGTTTGCGGTCGCTCGGCTTTCCGGCCGGCGCGCGCATCATGATCCGTATGGGCAATGAGGCCAATGCCGCGCTCGCCTATTTCGCGGCGATCGCCGCCGGCTATGTGGCGCTGCTCGCGTCGTCTCAGCTGACCTTCGAAGAAGCTGAGTTCATGGCGCGCGATTGCGGCGCGTCCGCGCTGGCGTTGGGCGCATCCTTCGAGAACGAGGCGCATAGCGGTGACATCTGCGTGCTGCGCGGCGCCGATCTGGCGCGGCTCGCCGAGAGCGCGCCCCTTCCGGACTATGTCGACACCGCCGCCGCCGATCCCGCTTATCTCGTTTACACCTCCGGCACGACGAGCCGGCCGAAAGGCGTATTGCATGCGCATCGCGCCGCTTGGGGCCGGCGGCCGATGCGGGAGCATTGGACGGGGCTTGGTCCCGGCGACGTGATGTTGCACGCAGGCGCCATTAATTGGACCTATACGCTCGGCGTTGGCGTCGTCGATCCGCTGTCAGCCGGGGCCAGCGCGGTGCTCTACAACGGGCATCCGGATCCCGCCGCCTGGCCGCGTCTCATCGAAACCTATCGCGCGACGATCTTCGCCGCCGTGCCGGGCGTCTTTCGGCAGATCCTCAAATATGGCGCGCTGGAGACCGCCAATTTATCGAGCCTGCGCCATGCGCTCTCGGCGGGCGCGGCGCTGCCGTCGAGCCTGCTCGCCGATTGGCGCGCCCGTACGGGCAAAGAGATTTTCGAAGCGTTCGGCATGAGCGAGATTTCGACCTTCGTCTCCAGCGGACCGACCGCGCCGGTGCGCTCGGATTCGCCCGGCAGGCCGCAGCCGGGAAGGGTGGTGGCGGCGCTGCCGCAAGAGGGCGGCGAGACTCCGCTTCGGCAGGGGGAAACCGGCCTCCTGGCCGTGCGCCGGGACGATCCGGGCATGATGCTCGGCTATTGGAACCGTGAAGAAGAGGAGCGCGAGGCGTTTCGCGGCGCGTGGTTCGTCTCCGGCGATCTCGTCGAATTCGACGCCGACGGCTACATGTGGCGCCACGGCCGGGTCGACGAAGTCATGAATGCGGGCGGCTACCGGGTCTCGCCGGCGGAAGTCGAGAAAAGGCTGCTTGAGATCAACGGCGTCGTCGACGCGGCGGCGGCGGAACGGGCGGGGCGCGACGCAACCGCGACGATCATCAAGGCCTATGTGGTGACGCGAGACGGGGCGGCGCGGGACGAGACCGCCATCCTAGACTACTGCCGCGCGCATCTCGCCGCCTACAAATGTCCGCGCGCGGTCATGTTTCTTGACGCCCTGCCACGCAACGCCAACGGCAAACTCAATCGCGCGGCCCTGCCTTAAATAGAGAGGGCCCGAAGGTTCGCCGGGGCGTGCGGCGAACGATCGGGCCCCTGGTCCGCTCACAGGGAGG
>JALHNR010000102.1 GCA_022843525.1 Methylocystis sp.
AATGTGAAGGGCATTCTCGTCAATATTTTCGGCGGCATCATGCGCTGCGACACCATCGCCGAAGGCGTGATCGCGGCCGTGAAGGAAGTGGGCCTCAAAGTGCCGCTGGTCGTGCGGCTCGAGGGCACCAATGTCGACCTCGGCAAGAAGATCATCAATGAGTCCGGGCTGAACGTCATACCCGCCGACGATCTCGACGACGCGGCGCAAAAGATCGTCGCCGCGATCAGGCAGGCGTAAGCTTTCCTTTGGGCTTCTCCCCTCGAAGGGGAGAAGCCCTGCCGGGATTTCTTCCGCCTTGCGTCATTGGCCCAAAAGGGCCATCTTTAGGCGCGACCTTGGACTTTTAGGCCGCTGTTCCCCGTGGGGGCGGCCTTTGCGCGCGATCGTCGCCTTTTAGGGAAGCGCCTGTGCCCAAATCAGCTCTTCTGTTTGCGTCTCCGGCCAGCCGCGCGAGACGCGCTCTGGCGCGCCTGTCGTGCATCTTGCTTGCGGGATCCGGCGCCTTCGGGCTCTCCTGCGACAGCAGCCTCGCGGCGCGGGAAAATATCGTCGTCGCCCGGCCTTTCGAGGTCGGCTCCAGCCTGTCGGGCAATTATCTCGCCGCGATCGTCGCCGGCGCGCAGCGCGACACGCTCGCCGCCTCGACCTTCTTCCGCGAAGCGTTGCGCGACGATCCCAAAAACTCCGATCTCGCTGACCGCGCCTTCGTCGCGGCGCTCGCCAACGGCAATATGTCGGAGGCGCTCTCGCTGACCGGCCGCGTGATCGCGCATGACCGCACGAACGGGCTCGCGCATCTCGCCCGCGGCGTCGATCTGATTAAAACTCGCAAATACGCCGCCGCGCGCGCCGAACTCGCAAAGGGCGGCGGCGATCGCCGTCGCGACATCACCTCGACGCTGCTCTCCGCATGGAGTTACGCCGGCGCCAAGGACACGCGTCGCGCCCTCGCAACGCTCGATACGCTCACCGAGGACGCCTTCGTGGTGTTTCGCGACTATCATGCGGGCATGATCGCCGATCTCGGCGGCGACAAGGCGGAGGCTGAAAAGCGCTTCAAGTCCGCCTATGCCGCCGAGAAGAACACGCTGCGGCTTGTCGACGCCTATGCGCGCTTTCTCGCGACGCACGGACGGCGCGACGAGGCGAAACAACTCTATCTCGCCTTCGACGAGGTCGCGCCCAATCACCCGATCGTCGTCGCGGGCCTCGCCGCGCTCGATGAGGGCAAGCCGATGCCGCCCTTCGTGCGCACCGCCGACGAGGGCGCGGGTGAAGTGCTGTACGGGCTGGGCGCCGTCGGCGGCCGTCAGGGCGACGAACTCGCCTCGCTCATCTATCTGCGCCTCGCGCTGCATCTTGCGCCGGAGAACGCTCTCGCCATCGTCACGCTCGGCGACGTCTATGAGCGCATGAAGCAGGAAGAGGCCGCCATCGATCTTTATCAAAGCGTGCCGAAAGACAATCCGCTGCGCGTCAACGCCGACGTGCAGGCGGCGCTGCTGCTGGAGACGCTCGGCAAAACCAAAGAGGCCAGCGAAAATCTCGCCGCGATCGTCGCCGCCAACCCCAAGAATCAGGAGGCGTTGACGGCGCTCGGCAATCTTCAGCGCTCGCGCAAGGCCTTCGCCGACGCCGCCGTGACCTATACGCGCGTGCTCGATTTGCGGTCCAAGGCGGACAAGAGTCTGTGGCTGCTCTACTATTATCGCGGCATCGCCAACGAACGGCGCAAGGATTGGCCGGCGGCGGAAGCCGATCTCAAAAAGGCGCTGGATCTCAACCCCGACCAGCCGCTGGTGTTGAACTATCTCGGCTATTCGTGGGTCGACAAGGGCTCCAATCTCGACGAAGCCTTCAAGATGCTGCGCCGCGCCGTCGATCTGCGGCAGCGCGACGGCTATGTCGTCGACAGTCTCGGCTGGGCTTATTACCGCCTGGGGCGCTATGACGACGCCGTGCGCGAATTGGAGAAGGCGATCGACCTGAAGCCGTCAGACCCGGTGATCAACGATCATCTCGGCGACGCTTATTGGCGTGTGGGCCGCAAGCTCGAAGCGCGTTTCCAGTGGAATCATGCGCGCGACCTCAATCCCGAGCCCGACGAACTGCCGAAGATTCTCGACAAGATCAACAATGGCTTGGCCGATAATCCGACGCTCGCCCATGACAAGGCGGCGCAGAACGGCGGGTGATTACGCCTTCTCGCCCGCCATCTCAAGCACGACGCGCCATTCTTCGTCGCTCACCGGCTGCACGGAGAGGCGCGAATTGTTGACGAGGACCATGTCCTTGAGGCGCGGCTCGGCTTTGATCTCGGCGAGCGTCACCGGCTTTTTCAGCGCCTTCATGGCCTTCACGTCGACCATGCCGAATTTGCCGCTCTCGTCGGTGTGGTCGGGATAATAGGTCTTGATGATCTCGACGATTCCGACGACGGCCTTGTCCTCGTTCGAATGATAGAAGAAGCCTTTCTCGCCCTTCTTCATCGCCATGAGATTGAGTTTGGCCGAATGGTTGCGCACGCCGTTCCAGAACGTGCCCTTGGCGCCGGCCTCGACCTGCTGATCCCAGGACCAGCTCGACGGCTCGCTTTTTAGCAGCCAATGCGCCACTAGAGCTGCGCTCCCACCGCGCGTTTCCAGGGTTTCAGCTCCACCGAGGCGAAGAGGCCGGCGGCGGCGTAAGGGTCTTCGCTGAGCAGCGCGCGCGCCGCCGCCTCATTCTCGCAGTCGAGAATGAGCATGGAGCCGACGGGAGTCTCGCCGTCGAGAAAGGGGCCGCCGAGCTTCACGCGCGCGGCGTGTTTGTCGAGGAAGGCGAGATGCGCGGCGCGGGTCGACATACGCAGGTCGACATGACGGGGCTTATCCAGGCAAAGGGCGACGAAGAACACAAGCGGCCTCGCGTAAGCGTGACGAAGGCGCAACTTGTTCCAAAGCCCGCGCCGCGGGTCAACAGCGCCGCCGCCGAAATGACGATTTCATATTCGAAGAGGCGAGGGCTTCGGGAAGGGGAAGGCCAGGCGATCGGGTGGAAGGCGTGCTTTAGGCGCGCGTCGCCGGCGCTTCGAGTTCCTGCGCGACGACGCGGTCGCCAAAATCAATGATGGCTTCGCGCAAAGCGGCGATTTCGGCGTCGCTCGCCGCGACGGGAACAACGGACAAACCCTTGGACCCGTTGGCGGCGCGGCGCAGATTGGCCCGCTCCGCGCGCAGCGCCTCAACGGCGCCTTGCAGCATGGCGTTGTCGGCGCGCGCCGATTCGAGCTTTCCGGCGGCGTCGTTCGCTTCGGCGCGCGCGACGCGCAGCGCCCCTTCCAATTGGTCGCCATCGCTCTTTTGGCGTTCTTCGGCGGCTTTGAGCTGCGCCCGCGCCGCGTCGAGTTCGGCGGCGAGCGTCTCGCCCAACGTGCGCGTCGCGGCAAGTTCGCCCGAAATGCGCGTCAGCAGATCTTCAAGCTCCGTGGCCCGCGCGCCAGACTGCGTGGCGCGCACATGCTCGTCGCGCAGGACCTGCAGCTCGCGCTGCATCTCGCTATTGTGCTGATGCAGCGCCGCGACGCGCGCCTCATAGGCGGCGACGAAGCCGTCCAGCTGCGCCCCGGCGTCTTCGTCCTGCGCCGCCGTCTCCGATCGAATCAGCCGCAGTTGCGCGACGCGGCCTTCGGCGCGGTCGGTCATTTCGTGCAGCGCTCGCTCCGTGGCGTTCAGAAGTTCGGTGCGCTCGCCCAAAACCTTCTCCGCCTCATTGACGCGCATGTTCATGTCGCGATTGTCGGCATCGGCGCGATTGAGCTGCGTTTCGAGTTCGGCGATCCGGGCGATATGGCGGCCGACCGTCGCGAGATCGTGCGCCCGTGCGGCTTGCGTCGCCTCCATCGCTTGTTCGAGCCGCCGCTCGCGCACGGCGAATTCCGCGCGCAGCAGATCGCGCTCGGCGACGACTTCCTCCATCGACATCGGCGCAAGCATCTGCAGCCGTCGCATCGAAAGACGAAGCGCGCGCCGCCAGAAAGCGGGGAGGAACATCAAGGCGAAAAGCCCGGCGACGAGGAAGCCGAGCGCGAAATACATCGCTTGTTCGATCAAGACGCAGCAATCCTTGATCCGTCTCAAGGCGGACGGCGCTGCGGATTCTGCCACGTAATGGCGCGGAACGCAAAGCACGAGCTATGGTTCGTCGGCGGGCGCGACGCCAAGAGCGGCCACGGCTCGCGGCGTCGTCTGTTTGGATGACGACTTTCCCGCCCGCGGGCCGCAGAACGCGCAGAAGCAGGCGCCGCGGGCGTTGCTCGCTGAAAGCAGGAGAAGCCAAATGATTTTATCCGCTGGCGTTTTTTGTTTTGGCCGCGCGCGCGGCGCGGCGCGATTGCGGCGGGATCGCCGATGAGCGCCATGCGCTGTCCCGGCGCCCCCGCGCTTCTTGTCGGCGATCCGGCCGAAAGAAGCCCGCAAGGCGCCAATGAGCGAGTCTTCGCCACCACGCTTGCGGCGGATGAAAGCGTGCTCGCCGTGGCGCAAACGCAGGCCGCGCCGGCTGCGCGCATCCGATTCGCGCCGATTTGCGTTGAAAAAGACTGCGCGCATTGGAGCGGCGGCGGATGCGCCTTGCTCGGCCGCATCGCGCAGCTGCTCGCTGAGGCGGATGCGCCGGTGAAGCCGAGTCCCGCCTACGACTGCAGCATTCGTCATGATTGCCGATGGCGCCGGCAGCGGGGCGACGATGCCTGCGGCATTTGCGGCTTCGTCGCCAGGGAGCCGCTCGATCGGTCTCCGCCGCGCGCGGGCCCGAGCCGCCAGCCGGTCCTTTGAACGGGGCTTTTGTTGCGCCTTAAGTCGGGGGGCGTGAGAATCGAATCAGAACGGGTTCCAGGTCGATTCCGGCGTGAATTTCAGATAGCCGAGATTGAGGCCGAGCCGCGCGCCAAGTCCCGAGCGCACCGGCATGACGACGACCTCGTCACTGTTGAGCGCGGTGAATCCGAGGCCGCCGACGAGATAGGCTGATCCGGCGGCGCCGGAGAACCGCCGATAGATCGAGTCGACCGACGGCAGATTATAGACGAGCATCATCGTACGCGCCCCGTCGGCGCCCGCGTCGAGGCCAATCGATGGGCCCTGCCAAAACACGCGCTGCTGACCGGCGTTGCGCGTATACATCCTGCCCTCGCCATAGCGGAGCCCGCCGACGAACGCGCCGCCCGCCTCCTGGCCAAGGATGTAGGCGTTGGGACTGCCCCACTGCCGCGATGCGCGCTCGACGCCTTCGGCGAGGCCGCGCGAAATAGAGCCGAAAAAGCGGTGGCCGTTATCGACGATCTCGCCGCTGGAATAGGTTTCGGGCCGCTGCGCTGCGCGGGCGAAAGAACCGGGAGCCGCCCAAGCGCAGGCCGAGGCGGCGGCGAGGCGAAATAGGTCGCGGCGCGAGGCGGCGTTGAACGAAGATTTGCTCATGACGACGAACTCCAGGACGAACGTGTTCAAGCGCCATGCGTCGGCGTCAACAATGGCCGACCCGCGGCGCAGTTGCGTCGCAAAGGCGACAGGCGGGTTTGCGCCCGTCAAAGTCGCGCGCCGTAGTTAAGGAAGCGTTGCGGCGACTTCCAGCGCGGTCGCGTCGGCCCAGGCGACGAACGGACCATTGCGATAATCGTCGGCCTTCTTGCCGTAGCGCAGCGGCCCGCCATCCGCATCGAGCGTGACGCCGCCGGCCGCGCGCAGCACGGCGTCGCCCGCAGCGGTGTCCCATTCCATCGTCGGTCCGAAACGCGGATAGACGTCCGCCTCGCCGTTGGCCAGCAGGCAGAATTTAATTGAGGAGCCGACGGGCGCGCTGCGCGCGATAGGCTGTTTCGAGAGAAACGTCTTCGTCGCCTCGTCAAGGTGAGACTTCGAAATCAACGCGACCAGCCCTTCCGCGGGACGCGGCCGCGCGCGCAGCGGACGCCAGTCCTGCATCGGCGGCAAGGACCCGCCGGGGACCGCCTGCGCCTCATAGCCCTGCGCGCCGGCGAACCAGACGCGACCTTGCGCCGGCGCGTAAACGGCGCCGACGCGCGGCGCGTTCTTCTCCGCGAGCGCCACATTGATGGTGAAATCCGAGCTGCGGGCGAGAAACTCGCGTGTGCCGTCAATCGGATCGATCAACAAAAAGGCGTCGCCGGCGCCGAGCGTCTTGCCGCGCGCGACGCTCTCCTCGGCCAAAAAGGGCACGCCAGGCAGCGCCGTTTCCAGCTCGCGGAGCAGATAGGCCTCGATCCGCTCGTCCGCGTCGGTCACGGGCGACGTATCGCCCTTGAGTCGCGACTCGATGGTTGCATTGGCCAGCGTCTCCATCGCCAGCGCGCCCGCCGCAATCGCCATATTCGCGAACAGGCGAGCGAGGTCTTCGATGTCGCCAGACGCGCTCGCCGACTGAACAAATCTCTCCGCCGCCATCGTTCGATTCCCCCAACGTCTGTTTACGATTCAGGCGCGCGTCATTTGCAATCCGCGCGGCGCCCGCTAGTTTCGTTTTAGCCTGAACGCAGTGATTCGCGCGCCGCGTCAGTCCGCCGCGCATCATACAGGAAGACGACGGGATCAAGCTTTCTTGAGACGTCGCCGCCTTCACCCGCTTTGGATGGCATCATGACCAAATTCTCGCTCGACTCACTCGATCTTGCCGCGCTCCTGTCCTCGCGCGTCTGTCACGACGTCATTTCGCCGGTAGGCGCGATCGTCAATGGTCTTGAAGTGCTCGAGGAGGAGAAGGACGCCGAGATGCGCGGCCATGCGCTGGCGCTGATCAAATCGAGCGCTAATGAGGCTTCGGCGCGGCTGCAGTTTTGCCGGCTCGCCTTCGGCGCCGCGGGTTCGAAAGGCGCGTCAATCGACACGGGCGACGCCGAACTGGTGACGCGCCAGCTGATCGCGGACGATCGCACGCAACTCTTTTGGAGCGTTCCGCGCGTGCTGATGTCCAAGAACAAGGTCAAGCTGCTGCTGAACCTCTGCGTCTTGGCCGATGCGGCGATCCCGCGTGGCGGCGTGATTTCCGTCAGCTCGGCGGGTGAAGACGATCGGGTGACGTTCAGGATCGAGGCGAAAGGCGTCAATGCGCGCGTTGCGTCGAACGTTCCCCGCCTCCTTGAAGGCGAATCGGAAGAGGGCGCGATCGACGCCCGCGCCATTCAAGCCTATTACGCCGGTCTCGTGGCCACTTCATGCGGCATGCAGGTTGTTGTTTCCAGCGAGCCGGAACTTGTGACGATTGACGCGGTCCCTGTCCAAGCGGCGGCGGAGATGGATGCGCCCGCAGAGAGCGCCGTCGCCTGAAGCCAAGCCCCGGCCGGGGCGGAGGCTTGCGGGATCCGCGCGAGACTAGCGCGGATCCTGCCGTTGTCGACGAAGCGTATCAGCTATGCGCAGAGGTGTTATTCAGCGCGGGTGCTTCGCTGAGTCGCGCGCGGAAGCGCCTTGGCCTCGCGCAGATGGTTCTCCAGCATCGGAATGGCGCTCTGCGCCCATCGCTTCAGATCGGCGTTCTGACCGTTCTTGGCGTAGCTTTCGAAAAGCTTCACCGCCTTCTCGTGTCCGTCGATTTGCTGTGTCCGGAAGCGCTCTTCAAAGCGCGCGCCAGTCGCTGAGGTCAATTGCTGCAGAAGATTCTGGTGTTCCTTGTCGAGCGCGTTCGGAACGTTAATCCCGCTTTGCTGCAGGATTGGCTTCAGTTCGTCGTCCATGTTCGTGTGATCTCTTACGATCCTACGGGCATAGTCGAGGAAGTCCTGAGTGTTTGCCTTGTTCTGAGCTTCGCGTCCGGCCTGAATTTCAAAATTGTTGATATTCCAGGCCTTGTCCAGGAAGTTCTGGGTCGTGGCGTCGACTTTTTCTGATCGGGTCATAGTGGCCGTTGAGCCGGATTTCGACCACGACGCGGCAAGCGTGTAGCTCGGGACCATAAGCGCAACCGCCACGGCTCCCGCCAGCAGGGGTTTCCTCATCTTCGTCTCCTCGACGTTCCGCCCCCGCACCGTAAACTGATCGCGCACACGCCTGTTCCGCGAAGATGCGTTAGGTATCAAAAGAAAACGCCGCATCCTCGGACGCGGCGTTTTGCGTTTCGCTCGTGATCGCGCTTTTGCTTCAGCGTTGGCGATGGCGCCGTATCAGGCGGTGATGCGTTCTTCCGCTTCGCTGGGCTCTCGCAGCACATAGCCGCGGCCCCAAACGGTCTCGATATAGTTGCGGCCTTCGCTGGCGTTGGCGAGCTTCTTGCGCAATTTGCAAATGAATACGTCGATGATCTTCAATTCGGGTTCGTCCATCCCGCCATAGAGATGATTGAGGAACATCTCCTTGGTCAGCGTCGTGCCCTTGCGCAGCGAGAGCAACTCCAGCATTTGATATTCCTTGCCGGTCAGATGCACGCGAGCGCCGCTGACTTCCACCGTCTTCTGGTCGAGATTGACGATGAGGTCGCCGGTGATGATGATCGATTGGGCGTGGCCCTTCGAGCGGCGGACGATGGCGTGGATGCGCGCGACGAGTTCGTCCTTGTGAAAGGGCTTCGTCAGATAGTCGTCGGCGCCGAAGCCTAGGCCCTTCACCTTGTCTTCGATGCCGGCGAGTCCGGAGAGAATGAGGATAGGGGTCTTCACCTTGGCGACGCGCAACGTGCGCAGCACCTCGTAGCCGGACATGTCGGGTAGGTTAAGGTCGAGAAGAATAATGTCGTAGTCGTAGAGCTTGCCGAGGTCGATGCCCTCTTCGCCGAGATCGGTCGTATAGACGTTGAAGTTCTCGGATTTGAGCATGAGCTCAATACTTTGAGCCGTCGCGCTGTCGTCTTCGATCAATAAAACGCGCATGTTGGTTCCCCACCGAGCTCCATCGTCCGCGACCGATCGCGCGAAGGACGCGCGCCGGCGGCCGGCGAGAGTCCTCGCCTCAGCGACCTGACCGACCTTCCAGCGAAGGTAAGCGGAATTGGTTAATAAACCTTCACTTACGCCTCAAACGCTGCCCTAAATCTTAATCTTGGGCGGTAAGCAAGGCGGACGCGTCACGCTACGTCTGGAAGGACACGGACAGCGACGCGCGAATCACGCGTCATTTCCAATCTATACGCTGCGGCGAGTCCGGTGGGCAAAGACAAAATACGCGGCGCGTAACGAATTGCGCGGCGCGCGGCGCGCATGCGGGCGGGGCGCTCATAGAGCGCTCATTGGGCGCTCATGGCCTCATGAGCGCCATCGCCTCGCCCAATGCGCGGCGTCAATGAGGCGGGGCGACGACATGTTTGCGAGACACGCTTGCGAAGAGAGCGCAGCGGATGACGCGCAAAAAACGCTTCGCGCTTTTGGTCCAGTCGTTTTCGCGCCGGCGTCGTCCGCGCGCACTTGCCAAGATGAGACGACTGGTCATATTATGACGCCATGAGCCGACGCGACGCCAAAGAGCTGAAGGAGAAGCTTCTGGACCGGGGAGTCGCCCTGCTGATGGAGCAGGGCTATCACGGCACCGGTCTGCAGGAGCTGGTGCAGAGCGTCGGCGTGCCGAAGGGCTCCTTCTACAATTATTTCGAGAGCAAAGAGGCCTTCAGCGCCGAGGTCGTCGCACATTACATCGAACCGTTCATCAAACGGCTCGACGCACAGCTTCAGCGAAAGGATCTTCAGGCCGCGGCGGCGTTGCGCGCCTACTTTGATGAGCTGATCGAAGAGACGGAACGCCTGGATTTTCGGGGCGGCTGCCTGCTCGGCAATCTCATCGGCGAGATCGGCGACACGAGCGATCTCTGCCAGACGTCGCTGCGCGAGGCCGTGCACCGCTATCGCGACAAGCTGCGTGAGGGAATCGCCCGCGCTCAGCGGGAAGGCGGATTCCGCACGGACATGAACGCGAAGGAAATGGCTGACCTTCTCGTCAATTTCTGGCAGGGGGCGTTGCTGCGCATGAAGATCGAGCGCTCGGTGCGTCCGCTGACGCAGTTCTGCGACATGCTGCTCAACGGCTACTTCAAGGCATGATCCATTTGCGGTCTAATGAGACGACCGGTCATATTGATTGGGGCTCTAAGTAGGGGGAAGACAATGCCGAAATTCATCATCGAACGGGACATCCCCGGCGCCGGGAAGATGACGCAGGCTGACCTCCATGCGATCTCGCAGCGCTCCTGCGCCGTCCTGCGCGCGCTCGGCCCGCAAGTGCAATGGATCGAAAGCTATGTCACCGACGACAAGGTCTATTGCGTCTACATCGCCGAAGACGCGGAGTTGATCAGAGAACATGCGGAGCAAGGAGGCTTTCCGGCCAACCGGATCAGCGAAGTCAGGGCGATCATCGACCCTGCGATAGCGTGACCGGGGACTGACCAACAAGGGGGAGTGGTTCAAATGAAAAGCTTGCCGTCACGCGCAGCTCTCTGCGCGCTTCTATTGGGGGGCGCGCTTGCGCCTGCGATCGCCGATGAAACCTGCAACTCGCCGTTCATGAGCGGGTTGATCAAGGGACAGGAGCAATATCTCCACGTCTGGACGCTCGGCGAGAAAGGCGTTGGCGATGGTTCCGACAAGCTCGTCACGATCGACGTCATTCCCGGCTCCGCGACCTACGGAAAGGTGATTCACACGATCGCCGTCGGCGGACGCGGCGAAGCGCATCACATGGGATTCACCGACGATCGCAAATATCTCTGGGCGGGCCGTCTCGACGACAGCAAGATTTTCATCTTCGACGTCGGCTCCGATCCCTCGACGCCAAAGCTCGTCAAAACCATCGATAATCTTGCCGAGAGCACGGGCTATGTCGGCCCGCACACCTTCTACGCGCTGCCCGGCCGCATGTTGGTGCAGGCGCTTTCGAACAAAAAGGATCACGGCGGCGTCACCGGGCTGATCACCTACAACAACGCCGGCGAACTCGTCACGACGACGCCGATGCCGCTCACTGACGGCGGCGACGGCTATGGCTATGACATCGCCATCAATCCCGCCCAGAACCGCATGCTGACGTCGAGCTTCACCGGCTGGACCAATTACATGATGGATCTTTCCCAGCTCATCCAAGACGATTCCGCGATGAAGAATTTCGGGAACACGATGGTGATGTGGGATTTGAAGGCGATGCAGCCTCTAAAGGTGTTTTCCGTTCCCGGCGCGCCGCTCGAAATTCGCTGGGCGCTGAAGCCGGGCGCCAATTGGGCGATCACCGCCGGCGCGCTCACCTCGAAACTCTACCTGATCAAAGAGAACGACAAGAACGAGTGGCAGGCGAAAGCCGTCGCCGACGTCGGCGATCCATCGAAAATTCCCTTGCCCGTCGACATCTCGATTTCGTCCGACGCGTCGTCGCTCTGGGTCAACACCTTCATGGACGGAACGGCGCGGCTCTTTGATCTTTCCAATCCGGAAGCGCCGAAACAGGTCTATGCAAAAAAGATCGGCGCGCAGGTGAATATGGTCTCGCAAAGCTGGGACGGGAAGCGCGTCTATTTCACGACCTCGCTGCTCGCCAATTGGGACAAGAAGAACGCCGACAACGAGCAGTTCCTCAAAGGCTACTCATGGGACGGGAAGGAGCTTAGGGAAGATTTCGTCGTCGACTTCCACAAGGAGGGACTCGGCCGCGCGCATCATATGAAATTCACCGCGCGCGCCCAGAAGGCGGAGTCGCGGTGACGGGCAAAGCGCGAC
>JALHNR010000103.1 GCA_022843525.1 Methylocystis sp.
AGCGCCAGGCAGGCGGCGACCGCGAGGTCTTCGTCGTCGACGACATCCGCGCAGCGGAGGGCGCAGGACGCGCGGGCGACGCGCAGCGCCAGCAGCGGCGCACGCAAGGAGTCGACGCCGAGCCGCGCGGCGGCGGCGACGAGCGCTTCGATCGCCTTTGCAGGCGCGATGACCGACGGGAGTCGCGCGCGCGCCGCCGCCACCTGAGCGGCGCTTGCGGGGCGCTCTTTGACGGCGCGATGGCTCACCTCGCCGAGGTCGAGATGGAAAGCCAGGCGGTCGAGCAGCGCCGCCGGGGGCCGCTCGTCATCGTCATGCCCTTCATCGAGTGCGACGACCCCGATGCGCGCGTGCTGGCGCGCCGAAAGTCCGTCGCGCGCGAGTTCGATCTCGCCTGAATCGAGCGCCGCCGCGATACGCGCCGCCGTCGCGCCGCCGAGGCGCTCCGCCATGCTCAGCACGAGGACTCCGCCATCGGCTTGCGCGAGCAGGCCGGTTTCGGCGACGGGCCGTCCCGCGCGCAACGTGGCGGCAAGATCGAGTCCGCCCAGCAGGCGGTCGTCGGAGATGGAGAGGGGCGCGCGGCGCATCGGCGCGCCGCTCGGGAGATAGTCGCACAGCAGAGCGACCCAGGCGTCGCGCGCCGGCCCCGGTGGGGCCCTCAGCGAGACGCCGGAACCCGCGGGGTCGACTGCAAACAGCGCGGCAGCGAGGCTCGCGCGCGCCCAGGCGGCGGCTTCGCCGTCGCCGCTCATGCGCCGAAAATCTCCTCGATGGCGCGCGCGACGCGCGTCGCCGAGCCGATATCGTCGAGCGGATTGCGCCGCAGCCGGTGGCCGAGCGCGAAGGGCGCGACGCGCCGCAGCTGCGCGTCGCCGACGCGCTCCACGCCCTCAAAACTCGCGAGCGCGCGGGCGGCGCGCAACAGCGTCAGTTCCCCGCGCAGACCGTCGGCTCCGAGCGCGACGCATAGCCTTGCGGCCTTCTCCAGCGCTTCGTCCGGCGCCGCGACGGCGCCGAGGCGTTCGCGTCCTGTCGCAATCCTGCGTCGCAGCTTGTGCTCTTCGACCGACCAGGCTTTGGCGAAGCGCGCCGGATCGCGCTCGAAGGCGTCGCGCCGGCGCACGACCTCTATCCGAACCGGGATGTCGGTCGGCGTCTTCACGTCGACGGCGAGGCCGAAGCGGTCGAGGAGCTGCGGGCGCAGCTCGCCCTCTTCGGGGTTGCCGCTGCCGATCAGCACGAAGCGCGCCGGATGGCGCACGCTCAATCCCTCGCGTTCGACGACATTTTCGCCGGACGCGGCGACGTCGAGCAAGAGGTCGACGAGATGATCCTCGAGAAGATTGGCTTCGTCGATGTAGAGAAAGCCTCGGTTCGCCTTGGCGAGCAGGCCGGGCTCGAAAGACTTCTCGCCTTGCGTCAGCGCCCGTTCGAGATCGAGCGCGCCGACGACGCGATCCTCCGTGGCGCCGAGCGGCAGATCGACGACCGGCGCGGCGCGCAGCGTCGTTTTGAGCCCGCCCGGCGCGGCGCGTTTTTTACAGCCGTCGCAAAGCGCGGCGGTCGCTGCGGGATCGCAATTATAGGCGCAGCCGACGACCGAACGCATGGGCGGCAGCAGCCGCGCCAGCGCGCGCACCGCCGTCGACTTTCCCGTGCCGCGATCGCCAAAGACGAGCACGCCGCCGACGGACGGATCGATCGCGGCGATCACGAAGGCGAGCTTCATGTCGTCCTGGCCGACGATCGCGGTGAAGGGAAATGGCGCGAGCGAGTCGGGCGGCGAGAAATTCTGCGCCGCGAGCGCGCCTTCAGCTTGCAGGCGGCGCGCCTCGATCGCGCGCGTTGTTCGTGAAAGCTTGACCGGAAGCGGCGACATGCACGGTCCTCTCGGCTTGGCGCGAAGTAAACTTACACGTCATGTGTCATTTTAAATTGACACCTTTAGCCGCTCCGCGCAAGCTCGCGTGACAGATTCAGTCAAATAATCGGCAGAAATTGACGGCTGTGGCGTAGCAATCTCCTCCAACAGGGTCCATTCTCTGATGTGGGCTGAATGAAACCGGGGGTCTGTTCATGTCTGCTGGCGTCAACGCCGGACGCCTTGAGGGGCTGTGGGACGCCTTAGCTGGGTCCACCCTCTGCCCGTTGGGGATCGGCTATGCCCGATAGGTCCGACACGCGCCCCGAACTGACGCTGACGCTCGACAAAGACGGCGTCATCCAGAATGTCGTGCGGTCGAAGTCACTGGCGAAGGAGCCGCTCGACGCGTGGCTCGGCCGGCGCTGGGGCGAGATGATGGAGCCGGCGATCGACGACGGCGCGCTGCAGAAGATCGAGGATGTGCGCTTGCGTGGCGACTCCTCTTGTTTTCAGGTGCGTCAGCGGTTTCCAAGCGGCCGCGAACTGGCGATGGAATATACGACCTTCAGTCTTGGCAAGAAGGCGGGTTTTGTCGCGATCGGTCGTAGTCTCGAAGCGATCAGCGAATTGCAGTCGCGTCTTCAGCTCGCCCAGGAGGCGCGCGAGCGAGACTACTGGAAAATGCGCGAAATCGAGACGCGCTACCGCACGCTGTTTGATGCGACGAGCGAGGCTGTGGCTTTGGTCGGCGTCTCCGATCTTCGCGTCGTCGAGGCCAATCTCTGCGCAATCAAGAATCTTGATCTCGCCCCCGGCGCGCCCTTCCTGGCGCGGCTCGATGAGCGCGATCGGCGCGTCCTCGACGAAATGCTGGCGAAGACCCGCGAAGAGGGCCGTGCGCCTGGCGTCGTGCTGCGCGCGACGCCATTCGGCGACCTATGGAGCCTGCGCGCCTCCTTGATGAATGCCGAGTCCGGCGCGCTTTATCTTTGCCAGCTCGCGCCGATGCGCGATCAGGGCCCCGCAGCCGATAAGGCCGATGGCTTTTCGATGAGAACCTTCGTCGATCGGATGCCCGACGCCTTCGTCGTTGTCGATCGCGATGGCGTCGTGCAGGCCGCAAATGACGCTTTCCTTGATCTCGTGCAGATCGGTTCGGAAGCGGCGGCGATCGGCCGCAAATTGAGGCGATGGCTCTCAAGCCCCGGCGCCGACGCCAATCTGGTGATCGGGCTTATTCAAAAACACGGCGATGTGCGGCGCTTTCAGACCACGCTTGACGGAGAGCTTGGCCAATCGACCGCCGTCGAGATTTCCGCCATCGGCGACGTGGCCTCGCAGCCGAGCTACTTCGGGCTGCTCATCCGCGATTCTGGTCATCGCCGTGCGACCGCAGAGGCTCCGCCTCCGCCGGTCGCCGAGGCATCGGGCGCAGTCGACGATTTCGACAATCGCACGCTCGAGCAGATCGTCAAGATGACCACCGAATCAATCGAGCGCAAAGCCATTGCGCGCGCGCTTGAACGGTTCCGGGGCAATCGCACGGTCGCCGCCCGCCATCTGGGTTTGAGCCGGCAGAGCCTGCATGCGAAACTGAAAAAATACCAACGAGAATAGGTTAAGAACATCCATTCTATTCGCAGGCAGGGGAAGCTAAGCCGTGACCCTCGATCCCGCCGCCTCGCCGGCCTTTGGTCAGGCGAATCTTTCGAATTGCGAACGCGAGCAGATTCATTTCGCCGGCTCGATTCAACCGCACGGCGCGCTTCTTGCGGTTCGCGAGTCGGACGGCGTCATCGTGCAGGAGAGTGAAAACGCGGCGGCCTTTCTTGGCTATGCCAAACCCTTGCGCGGGGCGCATCTGCGCAAGCTTGGCGGCGACCTTTGGAGCCGCAGCCGCCTTTACCTTGACCGGCCGATCGACGCCATCCCCGTGGCCCTGCGGTGCGCCGCCGGCGCCCGAGGAGAGCCCCTCAACGCGCTCTTACATCGTGCGCCGCATGGCGGCCTCATCGTCGAGCTGGAAAATGCCGGCCCGTCCGTCGACTATACGCTCGCGATTCAGCGGGGCGTCGACACGATCCTCTCATCTTCGACCCTGCGCGCCCTTTGCGACGCCTGCGCCGGGATGTTTCGCGACTTGACCGGCTATGACCGTGTGATGATCTATCGCTTCGACGACGAAGGGCATGGCGAGGTCTTCTCGGAGACCAGGCGCCCGGAGCTCGAAGCTTTTCTGGGCAACCGCTATCCCGCCTCGGACATTCCGCAGATTGCGCGTCGTCTCTATGAGCGCAACCGCGTGCGGCTGCTCGCAGACGTCGGCTATACGCCGTCGGTTCTCGAACCGCGCCTTTCGCCGCTTACAGGCGAAGAGCTCGACATGTCGATGTGCTTCCTGCGCAGCGTGTCGCCCATTCATCTTCAATATTTGAAAAACATGGGCGTGGCTGGGACGCTTGTCGTGTCGCTCATGGTTGGCGGAGAACTGTGGGGCTTGATCTCCTGTCATCATTACGCGCCGCGCCTTATCCAGTTCGAAATGCGCGCCGTCTGCGAATTGCTGGCTGAGGTCATGGGGACGCGCATCGCGGCGCTGGAGAGTTTCGCACAGGGCCAAGCCGACCTTTCCGTGCGCCGCCTGGAGCAGCGCATGATCGAGAGCGTGACGCGCGAGGGAGACTGGCGCAGCGCGCTGTTCGACAGAGCGCGCTCCCTGTTGCTGCCGCTCAACGCCAGCGGCGCCGCGCTGCTGTTTGAAGGCAAGACGCAAACCGTCGGCGATGTTCCTGGGTCCGAAGAAATCCGCGCTCTCGGCCAGTGGCTGCAAAAGCGTCTCAACGACGGCGTCTTCGCAACGTCCGCGCTCCCGTCGCAAGAGCCCGCCTTCGCGCCTTTGACAGGGCTCGCCAGCGGAGTGATCGCGACGCGCATTTCCAGCGAGCCGGACGAACTGCTGATCTGGTTTCGCAAGGAGCGCGTGCGAACGGTGACGTGGGGCGGCAATCCCTTCAAAGCGCCCTCCGACGGGGACGACCCAAACGAGCTTTCGCCGCGCCGCTCCTTCGCCCAGTGGCACCAGGTCGTCGAGGGCACCTCCGATCCTTGGACCGCCGCGGATCGCGCGGCTGCACGGTTGATCGGCGAGAGCGTCACCGACGTCGTCGCGCAGTTTCGCTCCCTTCGGATTCTTGTCGCGCAAGATCAGCTTGAGCACGTTCTGCGCCAGGTTCATTGCTCCAACCAGCAGATTGTCGTCGCCGCCGCCGACGGCGCCGTGATCGAAGCGAATTCGGCGCTCAATCTGTTGCTTGGCCTGCCGCGACCGCTTCATCATCTCGATGAGTTAAGCGCCCATTTCGCTGATCCCGACGAGGTGGAAAAGAGGTTGCGTGCGCTGCGCGACAGCCACACGCCTTGGCGCGGCGAAGCGCTGCTTGTTGATCAAATCGGCGAAACACGGCCGATCGCCGTGCGCGCCGATCCCGTGCTGGCGTCGCGCGAGCGCATATTGGGATATGTCATTCTTTTTACCGATCTCACCGAGCGCAGGGCGGCGGAGGCGGCGCGCCGGAATTTTCGCGACAATCTCCTCTTGAGCCAACGGCGGCTGATGCGCCGCATCGACTCGAGCGCCGCGCTCGCCGTCGAGAACGTGATGTCGAGCATCATCGACAATGCGCAGCTCGCCGCGCTGGAAATCGCCGATGGTCTGGACACCGCCGGCATTCCGGACACGCTGGAGAGCGTCCGGGCTTCGGTGGCGCGCGCCGCGGAAGTGCTCGAACATATTTCGGTTGGCGGCGCCTCGACGGCGGACGGACGCTCGGCTTCGAAAAGCTACGGCGGAAAAAAATGACGAGGGGGGCGTCCGTTCGCGAGGCGCTGCGCGCCGCGACTCGAGAGACGCATCAGCGTTTGCATCGGCATTCCGGACTTTCGGCGGCGGCGCGCGGCGCGATCGGCCTTGACGATTACCGTCAATTGCTGATGCGGCTTTACGGTTTTCACCGGTCTTTCGAGGACGCTCACGCAAGCGCCATGCAGAGGCTCGGCTTTATCGCGAGTTCGCGCGCTGAGCTTATCGCGTTGGATCTCGCCGCGCTCGGGATCATGCGCTTCGATGTTTGCCGCCTGCCGCGGTGCGCGGCGCTGCGTGAGCCTTCGAGCGAGGCTTGCGCGCTCGGCGCGCTCTATGTGGTCGAGGGCTCTGCGCTTGGTGGCGCGCTGATCGCCGAAGCGCTGGCGCCGGTCGTTGGCGAGGCGCGCCGGTTTTTTCTCGGCGGTCCGTCAGGCCGCGAGGTCTGGCCAAGCCTGCTGGCGCGCGTCGAGACCCTGGCGCCTGGCGTGCAACACGCGCGCGCAATCGACGCGGCGGTCGAAACCTTTCGGATCTTCGAAGAGTGGATGGTCGATTGGCGCGCCGCTCCGTCTTGCCTCGCACACTTCGCGATCGACGCAAGCAGCGAAAACTAGAGGCGGCGTTCCGTCGTAGCCTGGCGCGTCGACGCGCACGGCTGACGCAGGACCAGCTTTTTCGCCAGAATCGTCGCTGTCGCCGCATCAGACGCGGTGGCGTCCGCGCCGACCTGCGCAACGAGATTGGGATTGCGTTTGAAGAGGGGCCCCCCGACCATCACGCCGACGTCGGCGTTGGCGGAGGATTCGCGCACCGCTCGAATGGTGCGCGCCAGCGTCTCCAGCTCCGACTCGGCGCTCAGCGTTATGCCGAAGACGCCAAACCAACCGCTCGCCGAAACGTCGGCGACGCCGTCGGCGTCGAGGTCCCTCTCGACGCGTACATCCCAGGAGGCGTTGCGCATGAACACCGCAACCATGTCGACGCCGAAGACGTGCTTTTCACCGGGAAGCGTCGCGAGCAGCGCGCGCTGGCGTGGATCGCACGCCGCCGATTCCTCGACGCCGCCGAAGCGGCACATCAGCTTCTGCATTCGTGCGACGCCGAGCGTGACGTCGATGAAATCGCAGCGGTCCTCTTCCCAAAGAACGCCGAGGTGACGCGCCGCTTCGGCGAGGAGGCCGACGAAAAGCGTTTCGAGCGAATGGCCTTTCGCCCGCATCTTGTCGAAGAAAGCCGATGATTCTTCGCCGTCGCCATGCGTCAACAGCGCGCCGAAGGTTTCGATCTCCTCGGTTTGAAACGCCTTCTCCGGTTCATGCGCCGACAGCGCGTGGTGCATCAGCTGGAGGCGCGGAACGATGTCGTCGAGGATCACGCAGGCGAGTCGCGCCTGCCGCGCCTGGAGGTCGGATCGAACGATGACGTCAGGCTCGGGCCATTCTTGAAAACCGGTCGGGCAGGGAGACGCGCCAGGGATCGCGCGTCGGGCTGAAGCGGGATCGAATTCGCCTAGATCGGTCATCGTCTGGCCTCCCGAGCCGGTCGCCACGGCGGTGGCCCGCCGGCGCCCATGCCCCGAAATCATCGTTGTTGCGTTCCGACCTTCCGAACGGACAATTCAAGCGCTACATCTTGACAGCCATCCGGTTTTTTCGGGCGAGCGGCCTCGCCTCTATTATTATGACAATGAAGAGTTTTTTAACGTTTCCTGAGTGCGCCGTTCGAACTCACAGCGGGCCATCGCCCGCGTAAAAGCATTCAAACGCACAAAAACGCGATAGTAAAGCTCAATTGACGGTAGCTTTGCGGTAAGCTCCGGTGTGTCATGCAGCACGGACACATGCGAGAGCCCGGCAATGGGCTTTAGAATCCGTTCGCTGCGAAATCGCGCAGGGCAGCATGATGAAAAAGATGCGCTCGATTTTTTTTGCGCTGGTCGCATTCAGCGCCGTTACGCTCTCGCTTCACGGTTTATGGGAGTCCGAGACCGGTCTTGTGATCGAACGTCTTCACATCGGCGACATCCCCGTCACGGTGATGCGCAAGTCCGACAGTCCGCCGGCGCCAGCGATCGTGATCGCCCACGGCTTTTCCGGCTCTCAGCAATTGATGGCGCCGATCGCAACGACGCTCGCGCGAAACAACTATGTGGCGGTCACCTTCGACTTCTCCGGGCATGGCCGAAATCCGACGCCCATGCCGGGCGGGCTCGCCAAACTCGAAACGAGCACGGCGGCGCTCCTCAACGACATCGACGCGGTCGTGCGCTTGGCGGAGCGTCCGCCCAGGGCCGATGGGCGGGTCGCGCTTGTCGGCCATTCGATGGCCACGGATCTCGTCGTGCGTCACGCGATCCGCGATCCGCAGATCGCCGCGGTCGCAGCGTTTTCCTTCTTCGGCGAAGGCGTCACGCGCGACCAGCCAAAAAATCTCATCGTCATCGACGGCGCATGGGAGTCGCAACGGCTGATCGAGGCCGGCGTGCGCGTCGTTTCGCAAGCAGCCAGCGGGACGGCGCAGGCGGGCGTCACCTATGGCGACATCGCGCGCGGTACCGGGCGTCGGCTGGCGATCGCGCGGGGCGTCGAACATATCGGCGTTCTCTACAGTCGCGACGCGATGAGCGAGACGCTCAATTGGATGAACGCCGTCTTCGGGAGACGCGAGGCCGGCTATATCGACGCGCGCGGCCCGTGGCTCGCGCTGTTCTTTGCGGGCCTCATCGCCTTGATGCGGCCGCTCGCGCAATTGCTGCCGCGCGTCTCGCCGATTCCGCTTGGCGCAGGGCTGCCATGGCGGCGCTTTGCGCCGATCGCCACAGCGCCAGCGTTGCTCACGCCGCTTATCTTATGGAAGGCGCCTACGGATTTCCTGCCGATCCTGCTCGGCGACTATCTCGTCGCTCATCTCGCGGTCTACGGCGTCCTGATATTCGCCGGCCTATGGCTCGCACAGGGCGGGCTGCCAGTCCTTCGGCCGCCGCGCTGGAAGCCCTTGCTCATCGCAGCCGTCGCGCTTGCCGCTATGTACACGCTTGTTCTCGGCCTGCCGCTTGACGCCTATGTCATCTCTTACCTGCCGACGGGCGTTCGCGCGCCGCTTGTCCCGATAATGTTTATCGGTTGCGCGCTTTATTTTCTCGCCGACGAATGGATGACGCGCGGCCCGGGCGCCGCGCTCGGCGGCTATGTCTTCAGCAAGTTCTGCTTCATTGCCTCGCTTGCGATCGCGGTGGCGCTGAATCCAAGGCGGCTGTTCTTTCTCGCCATTATCGCCATCGTCATCGTCATTCTGCTGACGGTCTATGGCCTCGTTGGGAGATGGGTCTATGCGCGCACGCGCGATCCCCGCGTCGGCGCGCTCGGCGCCGCCTTCGGACTCGCCTGGGCGCTCGCCGTCACGTTCCCGATCGTCGACTGAGTCTTGCGCGTCTCCCACCGAAGCGCGAGATCGGCGAGATGCGCGAGGAAGGCCATGGCGAGACTTGCGGCGATCGTCGGCGTCGGCGCGCCCGCGAGGCCGCCGCGCAGCGCGACGAGCAGAGCCGCCCCAGCCAGGAGATTGCAGAGAAAGCCGGCTGGCGGCGGCCCGCGCCGGGTGAGGGTTCGCAGACCAAGAACGCCGATGGCTTCGAGCGCCACGAGGATCAAGATCCAGTCGATGAGTTGCGGGTCTACCACGAAGGCGCTCATGCGCGTTCCGTCGGGCGTTTGGCCTTGGGCCAATAGGTTGCGAAGGGCTTGTTCAGTTCGACCATGCGCCAGTTGAGAAAGCCCGCGAAACTGACCCAGGCGAGATAGGGCAGGAGCAATGCCGCGGCGGATGTCGAGATCGCGCCGACGGCGATGACAAGCGACAGCACCGAAAGCCACAGGAAGACGAGTTCGACGAGCGCCCAGTCGGGCCGCCGCAGCTTGAAGAACAGCGGGCTCCAGGCGATGTTCAGCACGGCGTTGATCGCAAAGAGCGCCAAAAGCCATACCCGCGCCCCATCGTCCGGCGCCTGCTCCCAGGCGAGAACGCCGCTCGTCGCGGTGAGCAAAAAGATCAGCGTCCATGCCGGGCCGAACAGCCAGTTTGGCGGACGCCAGGAGGGAAAATTCAAGCCCTCGTACCAATCGCTGATTTCAGTGGCGAGACCGCCGAGCAGCGCCACGAGCGCGACGCTCGCGGTCGCGACTGCGACGAGAGTCCAGCGATCGGCCGCGAGCGAGTCCATCATGGCGAGGCGAGTCTCAGGAGATGCGCGAGATCCTTGAAGAAGATGCGCACATGCGCCATTGGGTCGGCGCGCACGAGCTCCTTGTTCATATAGGCCTCCCAGGTGAGGCGCTGGACGTCAGGATCCTTGCAGATATTGACGAAGGCTTCGCGCAGCCGATCATTGCGATACCAGAAATATTGCATGATCCCGAGAATGAAGAAGACCCGCCCATGCAGCTTCATGAAACGCTTGCGCGCCATCGAGAGCGCGCGCGCGTCTCCCGTGCGCAGGCATTCTTCGACAGCGTCCGCCGAAAGTCGGCCGCCGAGCATGGCGTAATAAATGCCTTCGCCCGACGCGGGCGCGACGACGCCTGCAGCGTCGCCGGCGAGAATGACGTCGCGGCCATTGTCCCAGCGTTTGAGAGGCTTCAGGGGAATTGGCGCGCCTTCGCGGCGCACGGTCGAAGCGTCGGAGAGGCCTGTGCCGTCGCGCAGATCGCGCACGGAGTTTTTAAGTGAAAAGCCTTTGTTGGCGCTTCCCGTGCCGACGCTTATCGTGTCGCCATGCGGGAAGATCCAGGCGTAGAAATCCGGCGAGAGCGCGCCGCGATAATGAATCTCGCAGCGATCAGGGTCGCTGGCTTCGGCAGGCGGCGTTTCGATAACTTCATGATAGGCGAAGACGAAGCGCGTCTTGTCGGCGCCGGGCACTTCCTGGCGGCCGACCTGCGAAAGCGCGCCATCGGCGCCGATGACGAGGCGCGCGCGTAGAATCCGCGGCACGGCTTCGCCTTTGCCGCGGTAATGCACGCGCGCAACGCCGTCTTCGCCGCGCGTGATCCTCTCATAGGCGCCCGTCACGCGCGTCGCGCCATAAGCGGCCGCGCGGCAGCGCAGCCATTCGTCGAATTCGCAGCGGTCGACCATGCCGACAAAGCCGCCCTTTATCGGCATGTCGACGGCGACCCCCTTGGGAGAAATCATCCGCGCCGAGGAGACGCGCGCCTTCAACAGATGATCGGGTATGCCGAAATCGCGGATGAGCCGGGGCGGAATGGCGCCGCCGCACGGCTTGATGCGTCCTGCCTTGTCAATGAGCGCGACTTTGCGGCCGCGCCGCGCCAGATCATGCGCGGCCGTCGCGCCTGCGGGCCCGCCGCCGACGACAGCGACGTCAAAGAGCGCGTCTTCACTCATCAGCGGCTCCTTTAGGACTGCGCCGTCGCGACATGCGGCGGCAATGGCGCGCTCGCGCGCGCGGGCTGCGGCGAGGCGACTCGGCTCGCGAGCGCGGCCGAGACGACGAAGAGTAGGGCCTCGCCAACAAAAACGAGCGAATAGGCCGCGAGCGGCGTCGCGACGGCGAGTTTCGCGAGATCGACCAGAACCGTCGCGCCGAAGCCGCCGAGACCGAAGGCGACGGCCTGCGCGGCGCCCCACAGCCCCATGCGCGTGCCGGCGCGCGCGTGCGCGCCTTCGCCTGCGAGCCCCATCATCGACCCAATGGCGGCGACCGCGAAAGCGCCGTTCGAAATCCCGAGCGCGAAGACAGATGCGCGCAGCGCCAGCGTGAGTCCGGCGTAGCCGCTTGCCGCGACGCAGATGAGCGAAGCGGCTGACGCGGCGCAGCCGGCGACGGTCCACATCCGCAGCGAGCCCAGACGCG
>JALHNR010000104.1:0-3450 GCA_022843525.1 Methylocystis sp.
CATCGAGCGCCGCGTCGTCAGCCCATTGCGCCTGAATGTCGCGCAATCCCTGCCGCCCTTCCATGACGGCGCCAGTCTCCGTTTCCGCCGCCAGTTCGCCGTTGCGGGTGATGTATTCGAGATGCGATTTCAGATGGACGACGGTCTTGGTCTTGCCGGTGATCTTGACCATGACCTCCGGCGCCTTGGCGACGATCCGCTGCAGCTTGGCCCGCATCGCGGGCGTCAGCTTCTTGGGATCGGTGGAATCGGGAATCTCCGACTTGGCGCGCTTCGGCTTTCGTACGGGAGTTCGCCAGACATAGGAGATTGGCGGCAGTTCGAGGTCGCGATCTCCGCTGTGGCTCATCAGCGGCCCGCCCAATAATCGGCGTTCCGGTTCAAAGTCATGCGCAACTCTTCGAGCGCGGCCTCGATGCGCGCCGACGCCTCGCGGATTGCCTCGGCCTCGATCTTCACCGAGGATCCGATCAGCCGATTGAGATTAGCGGCGTGAGCGATCTGATTGATGTTGCCGCCGATGCGATTGAGTTCGCGCGCCACCGCCCGCAGCGCCTGGCGTTCGTCGTGCGTCTGTTGAATGGGCGACCCGATACGCGCCCGCACCAGTGAGGCGATCCATTGCGTGCGGTTCATGCCCCGCCGCTCAGCGATAGTCGCCAGCGAACGCAGCTCGCTTTCGCTCAGTCTGATCGTGACCTTGCGGGACGCTCCCGTCGCGAGCGTCCTCGGCGCCGGCGACTCGCCATTCCCCACCGCCTGCTCGACGAGACGCCGCAGCAGCGCGGACTTACCGCCTTCATTCGCCGCCCTCGCCGCGAATTTTTCGGCCGTTGAATCGTCGATATGGAAACCCAGAAACGCCATTCGCTCGCTCGGTTCCTCTCAAAGGGCGAGATGTTTAAAAACGGCTGGCGGCAAGCCTATCCTGCACTCGCCTTCGAAAAACACGATGCGCTCCATTCTAGAGTCTCATGCCTCGATTCCGATTGGGTAACCTCGCGTCGCGGCGAGTTCTTCGGCTGCCTCGGATCGTTCGCGGACAGCATGAAGATCGAGGCGACGGTCCAGATCTTTTCGTTCTTCCCGCGCCTTTCCCACACCCTGCGGCCTCACTACGGCGCTATTAAAGAGCGCGTTCGGCCTCCGGGCGCTCCGCTTCGCTTCGTCCCTTCGGGATGGAAAAGCCGCTGCATCGCGCGCGTCGCGGTGCCTGCTTGATTCATGCAAGGGAGACGCGTGGCTTGAGCGCCACGAGCTTCAAAGCGGCCAGAGGCACGTCCTCCACCGCGTCGCCATCCTCGAAGAGGACCAGGCCGTGCGCTTCGCCCTTGCTCGATTCTCGATCGAGCATCAGCCGCCCGAAACGTTTATTATGTTCGACGCGGAGCGTCACGCTCCCTCCCCTGGACGGCGCGCCCCGTGGCGCCGATGATGCCGTCCCACGCGACGGTGCGTCACGAGCGCTTTCTGACGAATTGAGCAGGCCACCTTCGCCGCGTTCGTCACCACGGCTAGCGCCACGGACGTCTTGTGGGACGCTTGGCGAGGCTGCGTCGTGGGCAGTCGCGCCAATCGCCGCCTCGCGCGGTGACGCATCGTCAATCTGCGAAGGCCGGCCGCTCAGACCCTCGCAGAATGTGACCGCTTGCGCACGCGTAAACGAGTCATGCTCCGCGCAAAACGACTCGACAGCCTGCGGAAATTTCTTCCACATCTGATGCAGTTCATAGACGGCCCGGATCGGGGATGTCGCCAATCGATCCCGCAGCACCGGCGCCATCTGCGCGACAGACGCATACATGGCGATGTAGCTCTTGTCCTTGCCCAGCCGCAGCGCGATCTCCTTTTGCTTTTCGCCGGCCGCGAGGCGGGAGCTGATGAAGGCGGCGATATCCGCCGCCGAGAGATCGTCCCGCTGGATGTTTTCGATCATCTGGTCGTAAGGATCGGAGGCTTCTCCGGAATGAACGAACGCCGGGACCATGGTTAGGCCCGCGAGCTGCGCCGCCCGAAAGCGCCGCGCCCCGAAGACAATCCGGCGCATTCCTTTGGCGTCGGCTGGAGTGACGCCAATCGGCTGGAGAACGCCGCGTTCCCGGATCGAAGCGGCGAGCTCCTCCAGCGTCTTCTCGTCGAAAGCGCGCCGCGGCTGATCCGGGTCCTCCTCGATCGAGGAAAGCGGGATTTCGAGGGGCTTGCCGCTCGAAGCGGGGGCTTGCAGCCCTTCGAGATCGTCCAGCAGCTGCGCGACATCGTCGAGTTTACGGGCGTAATTCATGCCGTCTCCATCTTCATCGCGAGCTTGTCGAAGACGATGCGCATCTCGCGCCCAGCCTCGCGCGCCGCCGTCTTCGGCAAGCTCCAGACCGGCTTTTTCTCGGCCAGCGCCTCGCCGATCGACGAGCGTTGCGGGATCACGCCGTCGAACAAATATTTCGTGCCGAATCTCTGGACGAGGCTTTTCAAGTTTTCCCGCTGGCGCGGCGAGGTCGTTTGCAACCGGTTGGGGATGAGGCCCAGAAACGCCAGGTCGGGATTATATTTCTGCTTCACGCCGACGATGTGCTTCAGCAGCGTTTCGATGCCGTCGATGGCGTAGTCGTCGAGATCGATCGGCGCCAGCACAAACTGCCCGGCGATCAGCGCCGCGAGATTGCGCACGCCGAAGGTTGGCGGCGTGTCGATAACGGCGATATCGAAGGCCGACGACGCGTCTTGGAGATTGGCGCGGAACTGTTCGATGACCTTGCCGTCCACGGCGACGACGCTTCGTAGAGCAGCGCTGCCGCCAAGAACCCGAATGCCGGCGCTCGCCATCGGCGGAATGGCGACCGGACGCGCAAAGAGCGCGGCTGCGTCGATGCCCCCGGCGTGCGCCGCAAGCGTCGTCGATCCATTGCTCTGCGGATCGAGGTCGAGGAAGAGAACCCGTTTGCCGCGCTCCGCGAAATACCAGGCAAGATGCACGGCGATCGTGCTCTTGCCGACGCCACCCTTCTCGTTGTTGACGACGAGCGCCTTCATGGAGCCGCCGTCTCGGCCGTCACGACGATCACGCTTGGCGGCGCTCATTATGTCTCCGTGTGCTCCGTCGCTGCAAGACGCAGCGACGCTGACTGCTTGCCTCAGGCGCGCAAGGAGAACGACTGCGAGATTTCACAGGGGTCGAACAAAACGAGCCCTTTTGCTCGCTAGCAGCCGCCGGCGTCGAAAAGTTTGCCCTGGGCAAACTTACTCAATGACTTTGCCGCCTCGCGGGCAACGCCGAACGAAAGGACGGGCGCTGGAAAAAAGTTTGCCCCCGGCAAACTCGGCCGCGAAGCGAGCCGCGGGGGCGAATCCCGCAGTCGGGGCGGCGCTCGGCCGCCCCAAGTCGGCGCTACTTGCGCTTGGTGGTCTTCTTCGCCTCCTCTGGCGCGGCGTCGGTCTCGTCTTTTTCCGACTTGG
>JALHNR010000104.1:3460-8913 GCA_022843525.1 Methylocystis sp.
AGTCGCGGACATATTTGCGGGCGCTCTCGCTCCAGATCGTAATCTCGTTCCAATAGGGCCGGTCCTTGGTGTCCCCGTTGCGGTCCTTGAAGGCGTAGTTGGCGCAGATCGAAACGCGCGTCGTCTGCCCGACTTCACGAACCTTGCCGATGCGGCCGAGGATCTGGAATTCCGCGAAAGTCTTCATCTTGCTCTCCATCGTTGGGGCGTCTGCCCCGGTTGCGATGGCTGTCCGTGATGGCCGCGAAGGCGACGCCCAAACCGAAGCGCCGAAACGGCGCAAGGCCGAAGCAGAGCGTAGGACCCGGAGACGGCGACAATTTTGCCTTGCGCGAGGAATTGGCGCGTAGCGCCAAGGGGAAAATTGTCGACGCGAAGGGTTTTGGGCGGAGACTGCGGCCATAGGACGAAAAGCCATGCAAACGGAGGCGGACGTTCACAACGGAGAGCGATGCGTAAAGACCTCGAAGGGAATTCGGATCGTCGGAACGGCGGGTTCCGTTAAGTTTGGCCAGCCAACGTTTCGATTTCACCGAAGCCAGCTATCCCAAGACCGTGCGGGAAGTGGATCACAATGCCGTCTGCTGGACCGAAATCCGATCTGGACGGCGCATCACGCAATAAATCGCCAGGGCACGAAGCCAGTACGTAGAGATGAAGCGGGCTCGATGATGTGGGATGCGATAGAATTGGCGAGGCGATCGATCTCGCCAACGAGAGACGACGCTTCGACCAGATGCGACATGGCACACAATCTGCGGGACACGGGCGCCGCACTTCGACAATACAAAGTCGCGGTCGTTGTCGCTGAGAGAATAGAGCCGGATCAAGGAAACGTCGTCGGGCACCGCGACGCACTGCTTGCGATCGGTCTCGTTCAGCATGCCCCATCGCACCATCGCAGCCTCCGATTGCTTGTCCGGCAATCGATCCTTTCCCGGTCGATCCCCGGTCTGTCCGGAAACCGTGTGTTGGAAAATGGTGAACCGGACAGAATGATTGTCAACAAGAAGCCGGACAACTCCGCGAGAGTCGCAGTGGAGCGGATCGGTTATGCGGAGGTTCTGACCGAAGGGGACCGCGCTTCAACTCGATTCACTGAGTAGTGACGATTGGAGAGCAAATTGTAAACAGATTGCCTTGGGCGTGAGATCGCACTGTGAAGAGCAACGTGATAACCGCTATGTATCGCCTTTCAACAAGATCAAAAACGCCATCCGGCTTTCTCGAGTAAAGAACCGGGTCAGTCACCAAGCGGGTCTGCATGCTTGAGAACGCCTTGTGTTGCGCCCCATATTTCGATGAGGTGCCGCGCCTGATCATGTAAGCCCTTGTCGCCCGACATGAGCCATTCGTATGTTCGCGGGGAATACCCGCCACTCCTCAGTCCTATGCACCCGCCTTCTTCGCCTCGCCCGTCGCGGTATTTGTACCACACATAGACGTGACTGGCCTTAATCCCATTTTTCGGCCTATACCATATCTTCACCTCGACCTTTTCGTCGCCCGTAACAATGCTTGACCACTTGCTATAATTTGCACACGGATCTGCATGAGCTACAGATACTGAAAGCAACAATAGACTCAGTACTTGAAGAATACGCATTGCAACCTCCGTTGTGTTTGCAGTTTTGTCTTGATCAACGCATGCATTGGAAGCGATCTGGGGTGGCTCTCTTGGTCGTTCGCACGTATTTTAACGCTAAGCGGGAACGCGCGCACAGGTAATGACAACGGTCAAGAAGCCCTTGTCGTGAGCGCGAATAAAAGCCGCAATGTCGGCCTTTGCACCCACCAACCGCACGTTTCCAGGTTCCACCTGCGACCCCGCCATTTGAACGTTGCTCTTCCTTGCCAGCGGTTTCAGATAAGGGCCTTTCGACATCAGATCCGGCAGCAAGATGAATAGCTTTTTATCGTCTGGCGCATCGACAAAGGCGATCTTGAGCCGGCCGTTCTTCAATTTCATTTGCGCCGCGAAGAGATTGGAGCCGAGAGGGAGGAACATAAATTCCGATCCGTCGGAAGACGTGTAGCGATAATCGGGAAATATGAAACCGCTCTTTTGTTCGGTGAAGGTTTCGGCAGAAGCGGGAGCGCCGCTCAAGGCATTGTTGCAAGAAAAGGCGCCGGCGACAGGCGCATAGGCGCCTTTGTCGAGAACTGGCTCCGAGAGCTCGTAGCAGCCCGAGAGGACAGCGCAGCAGGCGAACAACAGCGGTAGGAGACGATTGCGCATGGTCTTGTATGTCTCAGCGGCAGCGCATCGTGCGGCGATAGATGCGGCGTCCGTGGTCGTCATAACCGACGACACGGCGGCGCGTCACGCAGAAGAGATCGTCGCGACCGTCGTCGTAGATCACATGACCGGAATTGCCGTTGACGATCATTAGCCGGTCGTTGGAAGCTTCCGTTAAATCAGCGGCGCACGTTCCAGTAGCCGCAATCGTCGCGAGGAGAGAAATGGCAAGAACGCTTTTTGAGAGGCGGATCATGTCTGGCTCCGTGAGATGTTATGATCGACGACGCGTAGGCGTCGATGGCGAGACTATGATCCGCGTTACGGGGAAACGGAATGAGCGAAACCTCCAAGCGGATGGGAGGGATCAAATGCGGTCGTGGCTGGTGCAAGGCAAGGCCCTGCCCCACGACAAGAATCCGTCCCTAAGGACGAGATATTCCTCGGGCACTGTTCGTGTTGGCTGCGAGGAGATGCAGCGATGCAGTTGAGAAATCCATGATCCCGGCGAGACGAATACGGCCCGGCGCGCGATCCACAATTTTGACGCGCCGGCAACGAGCCCTGATGACTGAGGCCGCCTCCGCCAGTGGCCAGACTGCCCTGCCGCGCAACGGGATATCCATATCGCGGACGACCCCGATGGATTCCAACTTCAAGTGCAACGCGTCTGGTTGATTTCCGATAGCATGGCCTCTGCGGGAGTTTTGTAGCCGAGGCATTTTCTGGGTGTGTCGTTGTAGGCTGCTATGATGTCGTCGAAATCGGCTTGCGAATAATCTGCGGGCGTTGTCGCGCGCGGGAGATCGCGCCGCAATGTGCTGATGACGTTTTCGACACTTCCCAAGGATGGCATAGCCTCGGAGGCAAAAATGTCCACTCCACTTTCTTACCAGCCGAGGGGCAGGCGCTTGTGAAGGTATTCGGTAGGCTCGGACCCCCATTTCATTACCGACCCGCCTTGACGAAGGCTGCGGCCCGCACATCAATGGGAGCTATCGAGTACAAGCATATAGCGGCGTCGACCCCAGGCGGAAGATCAAGTGTGGCTACCACTGCCCCGTCAGGCCGTTTGCTTGGCTTAGGCGCAGCGCTGCCTTCGCCTCCTTCGCGGTCGGCCACAGGATCATCCCCCATAACGCCAAGCACCCATTGGCCCTTGTCGGTTGGAGGGGGGCCTTGAGTGCGTTCCGTCCACACAAAAATTCCACCTCTCGGCGCTCCAACCACTAAGTAAATTGCTTTATTGATACATCGGTGGATTTCTAGAATCGGTCCGCCGAATAGCCGCTTCTTCAAATTGCACGAATCCGAAACGTTTTGCGCAATTTCATGCAGTGCGCCAATTGCTTTTTGGAATCGATCCCGAGAAAGGTTAGTATTACTCATCGTTAATTGCAGTTGGTCTTCCAATACGCCGCATGTAAGCGGAGAGGGAGGCTTTAAGCCCTGGAACGGCACGGGAAGCCTTGCCGGAATTAATGGAATCGAATCCTCGCCAAGCGAGCCGTAAGTGTAAGGCTCTTGTCTGCCATTGGTGGCTGCCAGAACGTCGCTGCGCACCTTCCGAAACGCGAGCTGTACGTCGAGGCCGGGCTCTGCGAGATGGCGCAGTAGCGCCGCCGCGAACGGGCTGTTTGCGCCTGGCGCGCCGTCGATGGCTTGCGTGCCGGCGCGCGCCGCAAAGGCGGTAAGCGTATTCGCCGCCTCGACCGGCGGCGCGAGGCCTTTCGTGACCGACTTGGTCGCGACAAGGCTCTGCATTAACGGCACGAACGGATTGTCGCGGCAAGCGTCGACAATGACGAGTCGCAGATGGCGCGCGCCTTCGGTGGCGCGCAGCACGCGCTCAAGCGTCACAGCCTCGTCTTGCGCATCGACGTCGCGCGCGAGTTCCGCGTCAACCGGCAACAGATAGTCCTGACCGCCGATCAGGACGCCATGTCCCGAAAAATAAAACGCCGCGATATCGGCGCCTTGCGCCGCCACCTCGAAATCGGAAAGCGCCCGCTTGAACGCGGCGAGGCCGAGGTCGAGACGGGCCTCGGTAATTTCAAATCCGGCGCGCTGGAACAAATCCGCGACGGCCTTGGCGTCAGCAGCCGGATTGGCGAGCCGCCCCGTCTTGGCGTAGGCGCTGTTGCCAATGACGAGCGCCACACGCTTCTCGGCAGCGGCGGGAAACGTCGCGGCAAGGAACGCGACGACTATCGCGATGACGGCCCGCACCTGATGCATGCCTTTCTCCCCAGTAGCGGGCCGCCGCATCGAGTCAGAATGCGCGACGAGAGACCTCTCAGTCCACGATATATTCATGCATATCGACCGACCAGTTCGGTTTTGGCGACTTATGGCCGTCGGAGTCTTCCTGGATCATCAGGTTGCGGGTCAGCTCTTTACGCAGTCGGGCGATGGCGGAAAGTGCCTCGGCCGGCGAGCTGAAAGTCTTCGGCCCATCGGGAAGGCCAAGGCTCGTCAGCGGCTCGTCGCTCAAGACAGCGATCATCATCCCCTTGCCGCGTTGACTGGTCACCCGCACATCGAAGCCGCGATAGGTGTTGCCGTAATTTGGCACGAGCAGCGGCCGCTCCGGACCGACCCGCCCGTTTTCGAGGCGCGCGCCGCCAGGCGCCGCCAAGGAGCGCGCGTTAGGAAACACTTGCGTCAGCTTGCCATCCGGCGTCGCATCGAGAATCGCGAGATAGCCGGCCTTGCGCGTCGTGACGCGATACGACACCAATTCTCCTGGCCGTACGTGGTCGCCCTTGTCGAACTTTATCGCAAGTCCGACCGAATTGTCGAAGGCCGGATCGGGTCGCGGCTCTTCTGGTTTTGGCGGAGGCTCTTTGGTTGGAATCACGAGGTCGCGACCGGCTACAGATTTTATCCAGTCGGCGAACGCCGAGACGCGCGTGTAGACGCCAGGAAACCCGGGACGCCCGCATCCTATGCCCCAACTGACGACGCCGATCTGCGTCCAGTGGCCGTCTTCGCGCTTGGCGACGAGAGGGCCGCCGCTGTCGCCGTGACAGGAATCCTTGCCGCCTTCCGGGATGCCGGCGCAGAGATTGCGCGCGTCGACCACGCCATTCGCCGCTTTGTTTCTGGTTCTGCAGTCGTCCAAATCGACGAGCGGCAATTCGACCTGCATGAGGCGCGCGGGCATGACCTCGCCAGCGCCGATGTTGCCGTGAGTTTCGGCGTCCAGGAATAT
>JALHNR010000104.1:8923-11577 GCA_022843525.1 Methylocystis sp.
GAATATGCCGTCGCCGAGCTGCTCGACATCCTTGATATAACCCCAACCGGTCACAGTCGCCTTGACCGGAGGATTCTCCAAGAACGCGTCCGCCGCGAGTAGCGGCGTCACGCTTCCGGCCGCGGCCTTCTGGCGGAGATGCAAGAGGGCGATGTCATTCTCATGTGTATCAGGATTATAGGACGGATTGACAAGCACCTCGGAGATTTCGTGAACCGTCGTGAATTCTGGCTTCTGGCCGGAGGCTGAATTCATCCGCTTGAGGCCCTCGACGATGCGGATGCGCTTCGACTTGTCGAGAGAGACGTTATTGCGGACAAAGCAGTGCGCCGCGGACAGGACCCATCGCGCTGCGATGAGCGATCCGCCACAGACCGCGCTTCCCTTGCGGCCGTCCTTGACGATTGGAATTGCGATAAAGACTTGCCAAGGCCAGGCGCGGTCCTCGGCTTCGACGCCTCCGATGACGCGCAAGGATGCGCTGGGCGAAAGTTCACGGAGGCTTCGTTGCATTGTTTGCGCGGATGCAAATGGAACTGCGCTGCCGCCGAAGACCGCCGCGGCGATTGCGAAGGTGAAGAGATTTCGACGCATGTTTTTTCTCGCTGATGGTCTAATTTCGGGACGCGCTTGTATAGAGGCCAACCGTTCCGATACGCGTCGTCGCGTCTAAGTCAATCAACCGCGCAATTTGAGTCGGAACCAACGCCGCGTTGCGCGTGTGATTGTGAGAGTTCAGCCATTGCAAGAATTCGGTCGCCGGGCGCGCCGTTGTCACTGCAACCACATGGTCGGCCCCGAAAGGCTCTCTCACTTCGGGCCGGTACGTCCATTCGTCCGTGCCGATGTATGGATCGCGTCCGCCAGTCGGGAAAAGCATTTGCACCTCGCCATCAGCGGCGATGTTAAAGACGGTCAGGTAGCGATCACGCACATCACTCGTCATGATTTCTGGAGTTTCGCCGGGAATATAATTCTTGCCTTCCTCGCGCAGCCTGATCGTAAGAATTCGCGGAACCGAGAGCCGCTGAATGGCCCGAATTGTCCAGGTGCGGTCAATGACGCCGCCGAGCAAGGACTCGTCGACGCCATGCATGATGACATCCCCTTGCGAAAGCGTATCGAGGCTGGATGCGTCCCACACGAGGTCGGCGTCCGAGACTCCATTGACTTCAACGAGAGGCGCGAGTCCCTTCTTGATCGAGGGCAGTCTTCCAGCCGGCGCGTTCACTGCCGCGACGCGAACAGGTGAAGTTTCCTCGCTGGACGGAAGTTTCGTTCCGCTCAAATGAAACAGGATATGCCGCAATACCGTAGCGTCTGCGCTGCGCGGCTCGATATCAATAATTTGGCGTTCCGCCGTAAACTGCCGCACGTTTTGCCCGGCGTAACGGAACAATTGCTCGCGCGTCAGGGAGCCGCCGCTCGATGCGGCGCCTTCGATGGCGCGCGCGACGAAAAAGCTCAACGCCCCACGCATCGCCATCGGAGCGCCAGGATCGAGGCCAGATGCTTCTGGAATCACGGCATCCGTCGTCGCGCCTGCGAGGAATGTCACATGCGGCATCCCTCTGACCACGGCGCGCGCCTCGTTTTCCGTCATTTGGATGGGGACGAACTTGTCGCGGTCGCTCTTCGCCGAGTCGCCAGCGATCGAACGTACAGCCGCTTGTCCGGCGCGCGTGTCCCATCCCCTTGTCATTCCGCCGCCAAAACAAGAATCCATGACGACAAGTACATCAACGCTCTTGGCGTCCAGGCGCGAGAGCCAAGCGCGCAATTCCTTGTTGACGAGGATCTCGCGCGCGCCGTCTCCCGAGAAGCTGTAACCTGAAAACACGATCTGCTCATTCACGCCGTTCGGCTCTATCCCCTTCCACCTGGGATATTCAGGAACCTGCATGCCGTGCCCGGCAAAGCTGACGATTACGAAGTCGCCGGCCTTGGATGCTGAAACCAGACGATCCATTTCCGCGACAAAGCGCGCACGCGTGGCGTCGGCGTCGAGGAGGGGCGCCGTGAGGACGCCGACGCTGGTCAACGCCCGCGCAATGTCCTTGGCGTCAGCCACGGCTCCCTTCAACTGGGCTGCGGCGGCGAGTTTGCCATAATGGTCGACCCCCACGACCAGCGCCCGGACCGCTCCCCCGCCGGGCGCGCGCAAAGCCGGCGCCGCAAGCGCGTTCAGACTGATCAGGAATAGGGCAGCGCTTCTCAGCAGCAGCTTTGCGAGCGACCTCAGTTGCATGCTCGCCTCCTCAATCCTTTTGGCCCTCGCGCACCCATTCGACGCGCCGATCGAGAGCCCACCGCTCCTCCTGGTTCGGCGAGGAGGGCAACACCGTGACGTCAAAGGGTTGCCGCGATCCCTTCCATTCGACGTCGATGTGCGCTTTAACGCCTCGCCGCATGAGTTCGGCGCGCACGGCTTCGACCCGGCGTTTCGACAAATCCAGATTGTGCTGATCGGAGCCGCGTGGATCAGCGTGGCCAACAAGCTTGAGGCGCTCAAGCTGTTGCTCGTTCGCGGCCTGTGCGAGTTCCGCGACCGCCGCTTCGCCCTCCGACGTAAACCGTGCCTCATCGGTATAAAAACGGACCGGCAGCGGCACGCTCAGCACTTCGACTTCGCGCAGCAATCAGATCGGAAGAGC
>JALHNR010000105.1 GCA_022843525.1 Methylocystis sp.
TCGCCGAGGCGAACATCGTTTTCATCGGCCCCAATATTCGCGCCATCGAGGCGATGGGCGACAAGATCGAGTCGAAGAAATTCGCCTCCGCCGCCAATGTCAGCGTCGTGCCTGGCTATCTTGGCGTCATCGAGAACGCCGAAGAGGCCATTACAATCGCCAGGGACATCGGCTATCCGGTGATGCTGAAAGCGTCGGCTGGCGGCGGCGGCAAGGGCATGCGCGTCGCTTTCACCGACGCCGAAGTGATCGAAGGCTTCACGCGCGCGCGTTCGGAGGCGGCGTCGTCCTTCGGCGACGACCGCGTCTTCGTCGAGAAATTCATCGTCAATCCGCGCCACATCGAAATTCAGGTGCTCGGCGACAAGCATGGCAATGTCATCCACCTGAACGAGCGCGAATGTTCCATTCAGCGCCGCAATCAAAAAGTGATCGAAGAAGCGCCGTCGCCGCTGCTGGACGAGAAGACTCGTCGCGAAATGGGCGCGCAGGCCATCGCGCTCGCCAAGGCCGTGAACTATGATTCGGCGGGCACGGTTGAATTCGTCGCCGGTCAGGACAAGAGCTTCTACTTCCTTGAAATGAACACGCGCCTGCAGGTCGAGCATCCTGTGACGGAGCTCATCACCGGCATCGATCTTGTCGAGCAGATGATCCGCGTCGCGGCGGGCGAGCCGCTGCAACTCAAGCAGGAAAACGTCAAGATCAACGGCTGGGCGGTCGAGAGCCGCATTTATGCCGAGGACCCCACGCGCAACTTCTTGCCTTCGGTGGGACGACTGGTCAAATACCGGCCGCCGGAAGAGAAGCGCGAAGGCGGCGTTACGGTGCGCAATGACACCGGCGTCACCGAAGGCCGCGAAATCTCGATCCACTATGATCCGATGATCGCCAAGCTGGTGACGCATGCGCCGGACCGCCTTCGCGCGATCGTGGCGCAGGCCGACGCGCTCGACCGCTTCGTGATCGACGGAATCCGCCACAACATTCCGTTTCTGTCGTCGCTCATGCAGAGCCCGCGCTGGCGTTCGGGCAATCTCTCGACGGGCTTTATCAGTGAAGAATATCCGGAAGGATTTTCGTCGCCCGAGCCTCGCGGAGATCTGGCGCACACGCTTGCCGCGATCGCGACGCTCATGGACCACATCGGCAATGAGCGCAAACGCAAGATCTCCGGGCAGCTGCGCGGCGGACGGCCTGTGGAATTCGAGCGCGAACGCGTGTGCATGCTCGGCGAGCAGAGATTCGACGTCTGCGTCGAGGCGCAGGGCGAAGCGCTGATCGTGCGTTTCGCCGAGGGCGATCAGCGCGCCCATCGCGTTTCGACCCAGTGGCGTCCGGGCGAACTCGTGCTCGAAGGCGATGTCGACGGCCGCACGGTCTATGTGCAGGCGCGGCCCGTCCTCAACGGCTATGGGCTGTCGCATCAGGGTGTCGACGTCACGGCGCGCGTCTACACCAAGCGCGAGGCGGAACTTGTCGCCTTCATGCCGAAGAAAAAGGACGCCGGCGCCTCCAAGCATCTGTTGTGTCCGATGCCCGGTCTGGTGAAGACCGTCGACGTGACCGAAGGTCAGGAGGTCAAGGCCGGGGAAGCCTTGTGCATGGTCGAAGCCATGAAGATGGAGAACGTGCTGCGCGCCGAGCGCGACGTGACTGTCAAGAAGATCCTGGCGAAGGCCGGCGACAGTCTTGCTGTCGACGCCGTGATCATGGAGTTCGCCTAAGGCGTCGCGCGCAGACGGCGCGCTATAGGTTGAGGAACATGCTCACCGAGAGAATGTGGTTGATCCGGTGATCGAACTTCTGCTCGCGCCGCGAGACGACGCGCGATTGGATGAGCTGGTTCATGTAGCCGATCTCCACGCGCGCCTTCTCGCTGAAACTGTAGCCGAGGCCGGCGAAGCCGCGATTTTGATCGAAGCCGAACCGCGTTGAAGGCGTCGTTGAATTTAGCCGCACAAACACCTCATCCCAGAGCACGAGACTCAAGGGGGCATTTTCCCAGAGCGGATGCGAAAAGCGCACGAATTGGCGGAGGCGCCATTCGACGGGGTTCACGTTCTGAATGAAGCGCTGCTCAAGGCGCGTGCGGCTCGTCATGTCGCCGAACGTCGCTTTATCGGTCAGCAGGACCTGTTGCCAGATCCGATTTTCATGTTGCGTTTTGGCGTCTTGCGGAAAGGTCGCGATATGCGCGTAGCCGAGCCACAGGCTGACCTTGTCGGATAGCGCATAGCCGACGCCGGCGCGGCCGAGCGCCTGATCGGCGGTGGCGCCATCGTTCCGAAAGCGCCCCTGGCTTTCCAACCACAGCCGCCATTTTTCCAGACTCGGATCAATCGAGCCGAGCTTGGCGATGGTCGTGACGTTTTCCCAGATCCTGAAATCTTCGTCGACGGCCGCCGCTGGGCCGGCCGTCGCGAAAATTCCGAGCAACGACCCGCCGCAAGCGGCGAGCCGCCTCGTTCTGTGAATTGTCGCCGCTGACACCGCCGTCTCCGTGGAAATCGAGCACCCAGCGCATTGGAGCGACTCCTCTCACGCCAGTCAAACCACAGAGATGGTAGATCAGGCCGCGACCGATGTTGGCGCGGGACGCGCCCGCTCCCGGAACAGGCCGTGCAGCGCATCCCAATCGAGCACCAGTTCGCCGCCGTCGCTGCGAAGTTGCTCGTCCCAGCTCGCGAGCAGATCGAGACAGGCATGATCGATATACGTCAGCTCGTTGAGATGCACATGGAGACGCGCGCCCCGCGGCAGGGCTTCGAAAGCGGCGGCGAGTTGCGGCAGCCGTATGAAAGTCGCGGCGCCCTCCAGGTGGATCACGGTCATGCCGTTGATCTGTTCCCTGCGGATGTTGAGATGCGAGAATCTGTAGAGCAAGCGCGCGATGGCCAGACCGACGCCAACCGCAATGCCGGTCAATACGTCGGTCGCGACCACCGTCGCGAACGTCGCCGCGTAGATGCCGGTCTCGATACGGTCCTGACCCCAGAGAAAGCGCGCGAATCCGAGATTGATCAGATTGATCCCCGCGTAGACCAGCACTGCCGCGAGGCTCGCCACGGGGATGATGCGCAGCACGTCGGGCGCGAGGGTGATGAACAGCAGAATCCATAGGCCGTGCAGCACGGTCGAGAGTCTCGTGCGCCCCCCCGCCGTGACATTGGCCGAACTGCGCACGATGACGCCCGATATGGGCAGCACGCCAAGAACGCCGCAAAGGAAATTGCCAACGCCCTGCGCCACCAGTTCCCTGTTGTAGCGGGTTCGCGGCGTCCGTCGCTGCATCGCATCGACGGCGGTCGCCGTCAAAAGCGATTCCGCGCTCGAAACGAACGCGAGCGACAACGCCGCCGCCCACAGCGCGCCCTCGCCGATCCTGCCAAGGGTGTGAGTTGTCGGCAAATTCACCGCAGCCAAAAGATCGTCCGGCGCCGGGACATATTTGATATCGAGGGCAAAGAACGCCGCGGCCGCCGTCGCCAAGCCTACGCCAACGAGCGGAGCGGGGAGAAAGGACAGCCATCTCGGCGCAAAGCGGCGCCACAAAAGAATAGAGGTGACCGTGAGCAGTCCGATCACGGCGGCGGATTGGTGCGCCTCCATCGTCACGCCCTTCCAAACGGCAAGCGGCAGCGACCAGAGATTGATGACGCCGCCAAACTCCTGTCCCGTCCCGGGCGGCGTATCGTCGACCATCACGTGAAATTGCGACGCGAAAATCAGCAAGCCGATCCCGGCGAGCATCCCCTGGATCAGCGCGGGCGCGACCGCCCGGAACACCGGTCCGAAGCGCAGGGCGCCGGCCGCAATCTGAATCACGCCAGACATTATCACGATGAGCCCAAAGACTTCGAAGCCGAGGTCCTTAATGAACACGGCGGCCATCACGGCCGCGCCATTCGCTGCGCCGCTCACTTGCAGGGGACAGCCCGAAAGCATGCCGACGACGATGCCGCCAATGACGCCGCTGATGAGGCCGACGGCGGCGGCGTTTTCGAAGGGAAAGCCGGCGACGAGCGCGAGACCCATCGACAAGGGAAGGGCGACGAGCAGCACGACGATGGAAGCGAAGACGTCGTCTTTGATCGCCGAAAGGCGAGAAGGCGCGACATCAACTTCTAAAGACATTTTCGCATCCTCTTGTGGTTGGCGCATTCGACGGAAGCGGCGCGAACTCAGACGTAAACGCTGACGCGCTCTTTCTCTTCCGGCGAGGGCAAATCCGACGGCGTCGGCGCAAGCGCGAATTGGCGCGTCGCGGGATCATAAACAAAGACTTCGCCTGTCTCGATTTTGTAGACCCAGCCATGCAGCCTCAGTTTGTCCTGAGCGAGGGCGGAGGCGACGACAGGATGCGTGCGCAGGTTTTCGAGTTGCGCAAGCACATTCTCCTGGATGGCGACATTAAGCTGTTCTGCCCCGGTTCTGTCCGCGTATTTTTCCTGCATGATGCGCCGTGTCGCTTCGGCGTGCGACAGCCAGTCGCTCAATGCGGGAAAGGCTGTGGCCGGCGGCGGATCGAGCAGGCCTTTCATCGCCCCGCAATGCGAGTGGCCGCAGACGATGATGTCCTTGACGCCGAGGCCGGCGATCGCGAATTCGATGGTCGCCGCTTCGCCGCCCCGCACGGCGCCGTAGGGCGGCACGAGATTGCCGGCGTTGCGCAGGATAAAAAGGTCTCCAGGCGCCGACTGGGTGAGCAGGCACGGGTCGATACGCGAATCGGCGCAGGTGATGAACAGCGTTTCCGGCTCCTGGCCTTGGGCCAAGCGTTCGAACAATTCGCGCTGGCTACCGAACACCTGCGACTGGAAGTGGTGTAGGCCTTCGATTAACCGCTGCACCTTGGACTCCTATTGCTTATGCGTGAGATCGCCGGTGAAGTCGCGCTCCAACCGCATGAAAACAGCCAGAGCGTCTCTTTGTCATTTCAGGTCGCCGATTCTTTCATCCGCCTGCTCCGATGCGCCCACGTCGTTGGCCGCCGGCGGTCGGCAATCCGCATCTGCGCTGCGCTTGCGCAATTGGCTAAAAAGGTCGCAGAGCAGGCAGTGTCCAGGAGCGCCGTCGATGAATTCGCGCCCGGTGGCGAGTCCGGGCGACGCCAGCGCGCCGGCCAAGGTCAGCGCGATGAGTGCGGAGCGATGCGCCATTGCCTGTCCTCCTTTTTGTCGAGCGCCGCCGCGACGCTAACGTCATCAAAGATGGCGCAGGGGCTTGAGATTGAAAATAAGGATATATAAATTAGTTACATCGATAAAAGCTATGGAACCATGGAACGTCTTAATTATCAGCATCTGTTCTACTTCTGGAACGTCGCCCGGGAGGGCGGCGTCACCCGCGCGAGCGAAAAGCTCGGATTGGCGCAGCCGACGATCAGCGGCCAGATCGCGGTTCTGGAGGAGTCGATCGGCGCTCAGCTCTTCCGCAAGGAAGGCCGCAATCTCGTGATGACCGAAACCGGACGCACCGTGTTCAACTACGCCGACGAGATATTCTCGATCGGTCGCGAACTCGGCAGCGCCTTAAAGAACCGCGCCGGGGCGGTCAGCGTCCGGCTGAGCGTCGGCGTCTCCAACGCCTTGCCGAAACTCGTCGTCTATCGTCTGCTCGAACCTGCTCTTTCCGCGAGTAATCCGTTTCAAGTCATCTGTCATGAGGATAAGACCGAGCGGCTTCTTGCCGAATTGCCGGTGCACGGAGTCGATCTCGTGTTTTCAGACTGGCCTGCGACAGGCGCCGCGGATGCGCGCATCTACAATCATCCGATCGGCGAATGTGGCGTGGCGGCCTTTGCAGTCCCGCAACTGCAGGAGCGCTATCGGAAGAATTTCCCGCGTTGCCTCGACGGCGCGCCGCTTCTGCTGCCGACGACCAATACAGCGTTGCGCCGTTCGCTCGATCAATGGCTGGACGCCAACAGGCTCTTTCCAAAAGTGGTTGCGGAAGTCGAAGACAGCGCCTTGCTCAAAACTTTCGGCGCGGCTGGCGCCGGCGTCTTCATGGCGCCGACGGCGGTCCGCGCTCAGGTCGAGGAACAATATGGCGTCAAATATATTGCCGCTCTCGACGGCGTCAGCGAACGATTCTATGCGATCACCGCACAAAGAAAAATCAAGCACGCGGGCGTCGCAGCCATCCTCGAGAGCGCCCGGGACTGGCTGGTCTAATCGTTGAACACGCGCGTCACATGCCCCATCTTGCGGCCAGCGCGCGTCTCTTTTTTTCCGTAAAGATGCAGACAGGCGCCGTCTTCACGCGCCAGCTCCGGCCATGCGTTGACGTCGTCGCCAATCAGATTGCGCATCTCGACGCGGCGACCGTGCCGACGCGTGGCGCCGAGCGGCCAGCCGGCGATCGCGCGCATATGCTGCTCGAACTGCGAAGTCGACGCGCCGTCGAGCGTCCAATGTCCGGAGTTGTGCACGCGCGGCGCAATTTCATTCACGATCAAGGTTTCGCGCCCGCCATCGACGACGACGAACAGCTCGACCGCGATCACGCCGACGTAATCGGCGGCCTCGGCGAGGCGCCGGGCGATGTCGATCGCCTGGGTCGCCGTTTCCTCGGCGATCTCGGCGGGCGCCAGGGTCCTCGCCAGAATGTGATGCTCGTGCAGGTTTTCCGAAACGTCATAGGCGCGAAATTCGCCGTGCAGTCCACGCGCGGCGACAACCGACACTTCCTTCTCGAAAGGCACGACGCTTTCCAGAATGCATGCCGCGCCGCCAAGCGTGCGGAAGGCGACGGCGAGGTCGCCGCCATCGCGCAACTGAGTCTGACCTTTGCCGTCGTAGCCAAGGCGCCGCGTTTTCAGGATCGAGTTGCGGCCGAGCTGCGCGACGGCGCGCGCAAGCGCGCCCGCGTTGTCGACCGCGACGAAATCGGCCGTGGCGATCCCGAGGCTTTGCACGAACTGCTTCTCGATGAGCCTGTCCTGGGTCAGGGCCAACGCCCTGGGATTGGGGCGCACCGGCCGATGCGCCTCGAGCACTTGCGCCGTGCGGGCGGGCACGTTCTCGAATTCATACGTCACGACGTCGACAGATTCGGCGAAGGCGGCGAGAGCGGCTTCGTCGTTAAAGCCGGCTTGCGTACGGGAGGCGCACACGTCGAAGGCCGGATCGTCGGACACGGGGGAGAAGACATGCGTCCTCAGGCCAAGCCGCGCGCCCGCCAGCGCCAGCATGCGTGCAAGCTGGCCGCCGCCAAGAACGCCGATCGTCGCGCCAGGCGCGAGCATCAAGCGCCGTCGCGCGGCGTCGCCGCTACATTGTCCGTCTGACGCGCGCGATAGTCGGCGAGTCGCGCGGCGAGCGCCTTGTCGGCGAGGGCGAGAATTGCGGCGGCGAGCAGCGCGGCGTTGATCGCCCCCGCCTTGCCGATGGCGAGCGTTCCCACGGGCACGCCGCCCGGCATCTGAACGATCGAGAGCAGCGAATCGAGGCCTTTCATCGCTTCCGATTCGACGGGGACGCCGAGAACCGGCAGCCGCGTCATCGCGGCTGTCATGCCCGGCAGATGCGCGGCGCCGCCAGCCCCGGCGATGATGACCTGGAAGCCTTCCGATTCGGCGCCCTTCGCGAACGCCGCCAGTCGATCGGGCGTGCGATGGGCCGAAACGATGCGCGCGTCGTGGCCGATCTCGAGCGCCGCGAGAGTTTCCACCGCGTGGCGCATCGTCGCCCAGTCGGATTGTGATCCCATGATGACGGCGACGGGCGGTTTCGACTTCCCCACTCTGCATTCCTTTACAAAGGGAAGCCATGCGGCATAGACGATGGCTTCTCGATAGGCAAGCGCGCGATAGGCGTCGATCACGGACCGATTTCGCTTCGCGAGAGGGCGGCGCACGCGCTAAGAACTCCACAGCATTCTCTCTATCGGCGTGGACGAATTATGGATGAAGGCCTGAGGCAAGCGGTCGCCGTGCTGGCGGTGGCGATGATCGTCGCAATCGCCGCCCGTCAAATCAGACTGCCCTATACCGTTGGGCTGGTCATCGTTGGCGCCGCCGTCGCGTTGTCGGGCGCTGACTTCGCGCCGCATCTGACTCATGATCTGATTTTCGACCTCGTCTTGCCGCCGCTCCTGTTCGAGGCGGCGCTGACCCTGTCCTGGCGCGAACTGGTGCGCGATTCGCTGCCTTTGCTCGCGCTCGCGGGTATCGGAACGGTCGTTTCCGCAGCCGTTGTCACGGCGTCGATGACGACGTTGCTCGGCTGGCCTCTCTTCTCGGCGATGCTGTTTGGCGCGCTGATCGCGGCGACGGATCCGGTCGCGATCATTGCGATGTTCAAGGACAACCGGATCAAAGGCCGCATGCGGCTGCTGGTCGAAAGCGAAAGCCTGCTCAACGACGGCGCTGCGGCGGTGCTCTTCGTCATGGCGCTCGCCTTCGTGCAAAGCGGCGGCGCGGACCAGAGCGCCGCGGCGACCGCCCTCACTCTTGTGAAAGTCGTGTTCGGCGGCGTCGTTGTCGGGGCCTTGTTCGGCGGAGCCGCCATCCTCGCCTCGCTGCGCACCTCGGAACATCTCATCGAAGCGGCGCTGACGACCATCGCCGCGTTCGGCTCGTTTCTGGTCGCCGAATATTTCCATGTCTCCGGCGTGCTGGCGACGGTGACGGCCGGTCTCGTCATGGGCAATCTGGGCCTGCTGAGCGAGCAGGAAGGCGGCTACATCACCCTCAAGGGGCGCGAATTCGTTCTGTCCTTTTGGGATTTCGCGGCTTTCTTAGCCAATTCCATGGTGTTTCTTATGATTGGCGCGGATGTGGCGTCGACCCCGTTCGGCGCCGTCGGGGCGACGGCGCTGGCCGTGGGGATCGTTACGGTGCTTTGCGCGCGCGCCATCGTCGTTTATCCGTTGAGTTCGTTGTTTTTGGTTTCGCGATGGAAGATCTCGTTTCGCGAGCAGCATGTTCTCTGGTGGGGCGGGTTGCGCGGCGCGCTTGCGCTCGCTCTGGCGCTGTCGCTTCCGGGCGATCTGCCGCAACGCGACGAGATACTCGCCATCACTTTCGCCGTGGTCGGCTTCTCAATTGTGGTTCAGGGCCTCACCATGCCGCTGCTGCTCCGCGCCCTCGGCTTCGTGGCGGGACGGTAAGCGGCTATCCGGCGCTCCGAGCGGCGGAAGAGGAAATCAGCTTAAGCGATGATGTCGGGCGTGAGCTGGTCTTCGAGATAGGCGATGCGGTCGCGCAGCAGCAGCTTGCGTTTTTTCAGCCGCTGAATCTGCAGCTGATCGGCGACGCCGACCGCCACCAACGCGTCGATCGCAGTCTCCAGATCGTGATGTTCCAGCCGAAGCCGTGCAACTTCAGCGCGGGTCGCGCTCATGTCGATCTCACTCGCGTCGTTCATTGACAGCCGCCGTTGAACGCCATTGAACGCTGGGGAATCGATGGCTCTAGAGCGCAATTATCGCGCCGCACCAATGGCGTGTTCAAGCGAATTGCTCTGTCGTCATTCATAGGCGCTCCGCATCTCCTCGATTGCAGCGATCTTGGCGTAAAGCGGCGCCCAGTCGTCGCGCTCGGCGATCGCCGCCCAAAGCGCCTCGACTTCGTCGATGAGCATCGTACAGGGCGCCGCGCCCCTGAAATAGGGGTGATCCAGGCGCGCGGAAGACGCAGGCTCATGTGCGGCCAAAGCGGCGCGCAGCGGCGCGAAGGCTTCCGCTTCGTAATGCGCCGCGGACGGACTCTGTTTGGCGCGCGCGACGGACGCCATGCCGCCGCGCCAGTCGAAGAAGGTCCGTTCGAAGGGCGCCTGCGTCATTGTCAGAAAATCGACGAAGGCCTTCGCCAGCGCAGCGTCGGCTTCCTCGCCGGCCGAGGCGAGCCCGAGTCGATTGAGCAGCGCCGCGCGAAACTCCTGCTGGATACGCGTGGGAAAGGTCGCCAGAACCTTTTCGGCGGTCTTTAGCCCGATAAGGGGGATCAGACATTCGGCCAGACGGGACAGATTCCAGCCGAGCGCGCCGGGCTGGCGCCCGAAGGCGTAAAGGCCGCTTTCGTCGAAATAGGCGGCGGTGAAGGTCGGGTCGTAGACCGGCGCAAAGCGCCATGGCCCATAGTCGAAGCTCTCGCCGGTGACGTTGATATTGTCGGAATTCAGCACGCCATGAACGAAGCCTGACGCCATGTAGCCAGCGCCGAGCCGGGCGACCCGCGCCACGACCTCATCGAGAAAGGCGAGGGCCCTCTCCGGCGCCGGCAGATCGGCGATGGCGGGAAAATAGTAGCGGCAGACGTGATCGAGCAGCCTCTCGATCGCCGCGGCGTCGTCATGGAAGGCGAGACGCTGAAACGTTCCGATGCGAATATGCGAATGCGAGAGGCGCACCAGCACGCTGGAGCGCGTCGGCGAGGGTTCGTCGCCGCGCATCAGCGCCTCGCCCGTTTCGATCAGGCTGAAGGTCTTGGAGGTGTCGACGCCGAGCGCCTCCAGCATCTCCGTCGCCAGAATCTCGCGCACGCCGCCCTTGAGCGTCAGCCGCCCGTCGCCGCGCCGCGACCAGGGAGTCTGGCCGCTGCCCTTGGTGCCGAGATCGAGCAGGCGGCCGTCCTTGGCGTCGCGCAACTGCGCGAAGAGGAAGCCGCGACCGTCGCCGAGATCTGAATTGTATACGCGGAACTGATGGCCGTGATAGCGCAGCGCCAGCGGATGCGCGAACCCGCCCGGGAGCGGCGAAAAACGCCCCAAATGCTCGATCCACTCCGCATCGCTCAGCCCGTCGAGGCCGACTCGCGCCGCCCAGCGCTGATTGCGGTAGCGGAGTCGATGTTCGGGGAACGTGGCGGGTGCGACGCGGTCGAAGAAGGGCTCGCCCAGACCTTCGTGTAACGTCTCGGGGCGATAAAGCTCGGTAACGGGCATAAGGACCGCTGCTCGCAAATCGCGCGCCGCGGCGCGAATGCCAAAAAAATAAGGCGGAGATCTCTCTCCGCCCATGGCGTGAACCAGAAAGTGAGCGAAGGGAAACGCTAATGTCGCGTTTCGCTAATCGACAATTTGACGAGTTCGTCCTTGATCTGCAGCTTCTTGCGCTTGAGTTCCAGGATCTTCAATTCGTCCGCTTGGGGATGCAGCTGTTCCTGCTCGATCTCCTTCTTAAGCGCGTCATGGCGGCGCTGGAGTTCGACGATATGGCCCTGCAAGGACATGCGAAACCTCCTTAACTTCTCTCCGCTCGACAAGCGGGAGCGGCGTTAAGTCTGCCACAAAGCAGGCGCGCCGCAAGACTCGAAATCGCCCCACGTCACAAAACTTTTGCACGCGAAGCCTGCGGTCTTTACGGAACGTCAATTGTTTCCGTGACTTGCGGTCGAGGCTGATTCCCAACGTCGCAGGCAAAGCCCGCTTGCGCCCCGCCGCGTACGTCAGTATAGACGGGCGCTCCGGCCCACGGGCCTGGGGGCGCGTAGCTCAGCGGGAGAGCACTACGTTGACATCGTAGGGGTCACAGGTTCAATCCCTGTCGCGCCCACCATTAAAGCGGCCTATTTCGGTTCGCC
>JALHNR010000106.1 GCA_022843525.1 Methylocystis sp.
CGTCGCCGGCGGCAGGCGGAGCCAGGCTAAGGAGCTCGAAGCGCTCGGCGTTTCGACCTATTTGCACGTGCCGTCGCCCGGTCTCCTGCAGGGTTTCATCAAGGAAGGCGCGCGCAAGTTTATCTTCGAGGGTAGCGAATGCGGCGGGCACACCGGTCCGCGCACGAGTTTTGTGCTGTGGGAGTCGGCGATCGAAACTCTTCTCAGTGCGAAGATCGACGATCCTGAAACGGTTCAGATCCTCTTCGCCGGCGGCGTTCATAACGGCCTTTCCGCCGCGATCGTTTCGGTGCTGGCGGCGCCGCTCGCCGCAAAGGGGATGAAGGTCGGCGTGCTGATGGGCACCGCTTATCTCTTCACCGAAGAGGCGGTGCGAACCGGCGCCATCGTCAAGGAGTTTCAGGATCAAGCCATCGACTGCCGCGAGACCGCGCTGCTGCAATCGGGAGTCGGCTCATTCACGCGTTGCGCCAACACCAGCTTTTGCGATGAGTTCGATAAGACGCGGCGCGATCTGATTTTGCAGGGCAAGTCGGAAGAAGAAATTCTCATGGCGCTCGAGCTGCTCAACATCGGGCGGCTGCGCATCGCCTCAAAAGGCGTGACGCGCAATGAGAATCCCGCGGCCAAGGAGAACAACGAGAAATACATCAGCCTCGACGCCGACGCTCAGCGCCGTGAAGGCATGTATATGATGGGCGAAGTCGCGCGCTTGCGCGACTCGCGGCTGAGCATGGCGGAACTGCACCAGGCCGTCTCCTCCGGCGCTCAGGCGGCGCTGGCCCGCGGCGATAAACGTAAGAGTTCGCCAAAGCGAGAACCGCGCGAGGAAATCGCCGTGGTCGGCATGGCGTGTTTGTTGCCGGGCGCGAAGGATGTGCGCAGCTACTGGCGCAACATCATGCTGGCGGTCGATTCAGTTCGCGAGGTGACCGAGGACCGCTGGCGGCCGGAGGACTTCTACGACCCAAAACGCGGCGTGAAGGACAAGGTCTATTCGAAGTGGGGCGGCTTCCTCGACGACGTCGCTTTTGACCCGACGCGTTACGGGATTCCGCCCGCGAGTCTGCGCTCCATCGAGCCGGTGCAGCTTCTCGCGCTGCTCGTGTCGAGCATGGCGCTGGAAGACGCCGGCCTGGATCGGCGGCCGTTCTCGCGGGAGCGCACGGCGACGATTTTCGCCTCGGGCGGCATGAATGATCTCGGAACGATCTACATCTTCCGAACGCTGCTCGCGCACTATCTTCCCAAAGCGGAAGGCGTCTCCGACGAGACGCGCAAGCGCATCCTGGACTCGCTTTATCAGGACGAGTTGCCGAAGTGGACGGAAGATTCGTTTCCGGGCTTCCTCGGCAATGTCGTCGCCGGGCGCGTCGCCAATCGACTTGATCTGCGCGGCGCCAATTTCACCGTCGACGCGGCCTGCGCCTCCTCTCTCGCCGCGCTCGACGTCGGCATCAAGCAATTGCGCAGCGGCGACGCCGACATCGCGCTTGTCGGCGCGGTGGACGGCACCAACGGTCCCGTCAGCTTCATGTCGTTCGCGCAAACACACGCGCTGTCGCCGCGCGGCCGTTGCCGCCCCTTTGATGACGGCGCTGACGGGATCGCCATCGGCGAAGGCGTCTGCGCTGTCGTGTTGAAGAGGCTCGCCGACGCCGAACGCGACGGCGACAGAATCTACTCGGTCATCAAGGGCATTGGCAGCTCAAGCGACGGCCACAATCGCAGCCTGACGGCGCCGCATCCCGAAGGGCAGGTTCTGGCGCTCGAACGCGCCTATGCCGACGCCGGCGTCGATCCATCGAGCGTGACGCTGATCGAGGCGCATGGCACCGGCACGTCGGTCGGCGACAAATCCGAGATCGGCGCGCTGAACATGGTCTTCGGTTCCGCGTCGGGAACGCCGCAGCGCTGCGCCGTCGGCTCGGTGAAGTCGATGATCGGCCACACGAAAGTCGCGGCGGGACTCGCGGCGCTCATCAAGGCGAGCCTCGCGCTCAAGCACCGCGTGCTGCCGCCGACCATCGGCGTCGAAAAACCGGTGTCAGGCGTCGATTTCGCCAAATCGCCTTTCTACATCAACACCGAAATTCGCCCCTGGCTCGGCGCCGGCGACAGCGCGCCGCGCCGTTGCGGCGTCAGCGCCTTCGGGTTTGGCGGCACCAACTTTCATACCGTGCTCGAAGAATATCGCGGCGACTTCCGGGCGTCCGACGCGCAGGATCTGAACCCGCGTGCGGCCGAGATCTTCGCCATCAGCCGTTCGAGCGTCGAGGCGGTTGAAGACGCGGCGCGGACTCTGCTGCGAGGCGTCGAGCAGACGCACGAGCTCGATCTCGCACAGCTCGCTTACTCGACGTCCCTTGACGACGCCAGGCTGCGACCGAAGAACGGCGGTCAGATTGTGCAGCTCGCGATCGTGGCGAACGCGGTCGCCGACCTGAAGGGCAAGCTTGAATTCTTCCTGCGCAGCCATCACGGCAAGGCGACGCTCAACGCGCCGAGCGGGATCTACTATCGGAACCTGCAACATCGCGCGGACAGCGGCGCCGTCTGCTTCCTGTTCCCGGGCCAGGGATCGCAGCAGATCAACATGCTTCGTGATCTTGTCCTCGCGCGTCCGTCCGCTTACGCTTTGTTCGAAAAGGCGGACGCGATGCTCAAGGGCTCGCTGCCGAAGCCGCTGTCGCAATATGTTTATCCCGTGCCTGTCTTCGGCAAGGAGGAGCGGGAGCGCCAGCAAGCGGCATTGAACGACACGCGCGTCGCGCAGCCGGCGCTCGGATTGGCGGGCCTCGCGGCCTGTGACGCGCTGTCGGCCTTCGGCGTAAAGCCCAACTTCGTCGCCGGCCACAGCTATGGTGAATATGTCGCGCTCTGCGTCGCCGGGGTTCTGTCGCGCGAGGATCTTATCCGCATCTCCGATGCGCGCGGCCGTATCTCCAAGGAGATATCCGTCGCACAGCCGGCGACGATGGCGGCGGTCAACGCCAACGAGAAGTGGACGCTAGAGGCGATCGCGCGTCTCGAACTGGCGGTGAGCGTCGCGAATTTGAACGCGCCTGACCAGACGATCATCGCAGGGCCAATCGCCGCGATCGATGCTGCGGTGAAGGCGCTCAGCGGGGAGGACGTGCGCGTCAAGCGGCTGCCGGTGACGGCGGCGTTCCACTGTAACGCGATGGCGGGGGCGCAAGCGGCGCTCGCCGCGGAGCTCGGCTCGGTGACGTTCCGAGCGCCGACGATCAAAGTGTTCAGTAACACGACGGGCGACCGCTATCCCGAGGAGCCTTCTGAAATCCGCGCGCTGTTGGCGCGCCACATCGTTGAGCCCTTGCGCTTCGTCGATGAGATCGAACGCCTCTACGCGGCCGGGGCAAGAGTCTTCATCGAGGCGGGTCCCGGGCAGGTGCTGAGCGGGCTCGTCGGCCGCATTCTCGGCGACCGGCCGCACACGACGCTGTCAATCGACGCGCCGGAGCGTTCGGGCTGGCTGCAACTCGCGCAGCTGCTCGCGCGGGCGTTTGCGCTCGGCCTTCCGGTCGATCTCGCGCCATGGTTTGCGCGCCGCGGACTTGCGGAAATGAGCCTCGCGCAAGTCTTCGAACAGGCTCGCGCCAAGTCCAATCCAGGGCCTATGGCTTGGCGGGTGAATGGCGGGCGCGCCGAGCCCTGGCGCGCCGAAGCAAAGCCGCCAAAGCGCGCCGCCGGCGGCGCCGCGCAACCGGCGCCTGTGAAAGCGCCCGCGGCGCCCTTCCAAACCAGACCCAATGGGAACGCACCAGCCCATCCACCATCGCCGCCATCATTCGGCGTCGAACGCGAGAGGAGCAAAGCCTTGTCTACTCACGTACCATCGCCAGCGCTTGGCGCGGTCAGCGCGTTAGGCGCTGAATCGCGGTTCGCCCAAGTGCAGAACAGTTTGGCGCAACTCATCGATCTACAGCGCGAACAGCAGGACGTATTGCGTCGTTTCTTCGAGTTCCAGGGACAGCTGCTCGGCGCCAACGGCAATGGCGCCGCTGAACGAACCGGGTTTGGCGCTGAGCCGATCCCGTTCCTGATCGCCGAACAGGCGACGGCGGCTCCGACGACGGCCGGCGTCTTCGTTCCGCCGGCCCCTGTGCTGCCGAAGCTTGCCGCCACGCAGAACGGCAAGGCTCCGCAACCGGCGCCGCGCCCCGCGAGCGCGCCTCCGGTCGCCGCGAAACGGACGGCGAATGGCGCCGGCGCTGCAAAGACGACGGACCAGAAGGGCCCAAAGCAGCTTGCGTCGACCGAGGCGTTCAAGGCCGATCTGTTGCAGGCGGTCGTCGAGCGCACGGGCTACGCCGAAGACATGCTCGATCTCGACGCGCATATGGAGGCCGATCTCGGCATCGACTCCATCAAGCGGATCGAGATCTTGAGCAAGCTCAAGGACGATCACTCCTTCATGGAGAACCAGGACGAAGAGAAGGTTTTCGAGGAGCTGTCGGGCCTCAAGACCCTGAATGCGATCGTCGATTGGTACGATCAATTTCGAAAGTCGCAGGCCGAGCCGGGAGGCTCCGATTCAACAAAAAAAGCTCAGACTCCGCTGTCGCTCTCCTTGCCTGAGACAGCGGAGTCTGACGCCCCGAAGGCAAATCCCGCGGACGTGCAGCGCTACGCGGTCACCCCTGTGGCCGCGCCGCGGGACGCTTCAAGGCAAGTTAAAGACTTTCCCGCGGACCGCCTGATCCTCGTGGTCGGCGGCGCGGGGGAGTTGAGCGTCGCTTTCAGCGACGCTCTGAGGGCTAACGGCCATAAGGTCTGGCGGGTCACGCCCGGCGGCGAGACTCGCCTCGTCGATAATGAGCGCATCGAAGCCAACTTGTCTTCGCTTGACGCGGTGATCGCGCTTCGCGAGATGCTCGCCGACGAGGGCGCCAAGGTAGGCGCGATTTTCAATTTGTCCGGCTTGCAGTCGATCGGCGGCGTCGCGCATGACGCCCGTCTGGACCACGCGCGGCAATTGTTTCTGCTCCTCAAGGCCTTCGAAAAGGATTTGAGGGAAAGCGCCAAGTGCGGCGGCGGCGTCCTTTTCAATCTGACCGATTTCGATGGACAATTCGGTCTTCGCCGGGCGCGCCCGTTCGCCGCGGCTCCCGCCGGCACGCTCGGCGTCGCCAAGTCAGCGGCGCGGGAATGGCCGGAGTTGCGAGTCAAATGCATCGACGCCGATCCCGAGATTGAGGTGAAGCGGCTGGTCGACGAAGCCTTGATGGAATTTTACGACGACGATTCGACGGTCGAAGTGGGTTTCACCCAGAGCGGACGCTTTCAGCTCGAACTCGCGAAGGAGTGCGTTCCGATCGCCGATCTGTCGGGCCTTCACTTGGAGCAGGACGGCGTGCTGCTCGTCACCGGCGGCGCCTACGGCATAACCGCGGACGTCACGAGAGCGATGGCGGAGAGGTTCCGGTCGCGGCTCGTTCTTGTCGGACGCAGTCCGATGCCTGACGAAGAACCCGAAGCGACGCGAAGCCTGAACGAGCGGGCTGAGTTACGACAGTTTCTTATCGGCGAGGCGCGCGCGCGCAACGCCAAAGTCAAACCGGCGGAAATCGAGAGCGCCATCAAGCGCATCCTCAAGGATCGCCAAATCCGCGAAAATATCGCGGCGATGCGGTCCGCAGGGGCGCAAGTCGAATATCACGCGCTCGACATCCGCGACGGCGACGCCTTCGGCCGTCTCATCAACTCGATCTATGCGCGCTATGGCCGGATCGACGGCGTGCTCCATGGCGCCGGCGTGATCGACGACAGGATGATGAAAGAAAAGTCGCCTGAGTCCTTCGACATGGTGTTTGAGACGAAGGTGATTCCAGCGATCGTGCTGTCTGAAAAACTACGGCCCGAAACTCTCAAATTCCTGGTGTTCTTCTCGTCGATCGCGGGTCGCTTCGGCAATGCTGGCCAGAGCGACTACAGCGCGGCGAACGAGGTCGTCAACAAGCTTGCCGACGGGCTGAGCCATAAATGGCCGCACGTTCACGCCGTCGCGATCAATTGGGGACCGTGGGACGGCGGCATGGTGAATGACGATCTGCGCAAGCTCTACGCCTCCAAGCACATCTATCCGATCGCGGTCGATCAAGGAAAGCGGCGCTGCCTCGAAGAGCTCGAGCGCGGAAACACGGGCGCGCCGGAAATCGTCGTCGCCGCAAGCCTCGAACAGATCGCCCGACAGGGCATGCGGCAGCATCAATAGCGAGCGTTCGCTCGTATCGAGCGCACGACTTGAAGTCGAACATATTAAGGAGTGGGCGATGTCATTCTGCCTGACCGACTTTGTTCCCGTTCGAATGGCAGAGCCTGTTCCCCAGGCTCTGACTCTCGAACTTTCAGCCTATGGATTCGCCAAGGCCTATTGCCGCAATCATGGGATCGACGATGTAGAGAGCTTCGGAACGATCATTCACGAGACGCGGCAGAAATTTGAAAAATTCGCCCTGTCGCCGTCAGTGATCAAGCGGCGCCAATTGGTGTTCTTCCCGCGTCTCAGCGACATCAGCTTCAGCAATGGCGAGTTCACGGTCGCAGAGCCCGAACACGAGTATATGCAGCTATTCGACAACTATGAAAACCTCCAGGCGAAGGACATCAAGACGCGCCATTCGAGCTATGCGAAAGTCGCGGACGGCTGCCTCAAGGAGATGTACGGCGACGCCGAGGAGGCGCCGGACGATCTCATCCATGTGACCTGCTCCGGCTATCTGGCGCCCAGTCCCGTGGAGCGGATGGTGGCCGGCAAGGAATGGTTCAACACCACCGTCACGCACAGTTACCACATGGGCTGCTACGGCGCGTTTCCGGCGATCAAGATGGCACACGGCTTTCTCTCGTCGTCGCAATTCGCCATGACCAAGCCTAAGGATCGCGTCGACATCGTGCACACCGAGGTGCTCTCCGTTCACCGCGGCATCGAAGAGCTCAAGGCCGAGAACATCATCACGATGACGCTGTTTGCCGACGGCTTCATAAAATATTCGATGGTGACGGAAGATTACCTGCGGGAACGAGGGCTTCGCGGCTTGAGGATCCTCGCCTTCAACGAGCATCTGCTGCCGAACTCTGCCGACGACATGACCTGGGTCCCTGGCTCAACGCGCTTCCACATGACGCTCTCCGTCATGGTGCCCGTCGTCATCAAGCAATCGGTTCGCCCATTCGTCGAGCAGTTGCTGCAACGCGTCGGCGTCGATTTCGAGCATGACAAGGACAGGCTGATTTTCGCCATTCATCCTGGCGGCCCGAAGATCGTCGAACATATTCAGGAGGCGCTTGGGCTTCAGCCGGATCAGGTGGCGATCAGCAATTCGGTGTTTACCGAGAACGGCAACATGTCCTCGGCGACAGTCCCCCACATCTTGAAGGAAATTTTGGAGGAGCCCTCGATTCCTGCGGGGGTCCGCATCGTCTCTCTCGCCTTTGGACCGGGTTTGACGATCACCGGCTTGGTGGCAGAAAAGATATGAGCTTCGAGCGCGCTAAGAGAGTCAACGGCGGCGACGCTCCATCCTGGCCAGCGACGGGCGGGGGCGAAGCGCCTCTCATCGCGCGCATGTTCGAGGTTCAGGACGCGAAGGAGCTGGCGCTCGCCGTCGAGCAGCCGGAAGAAGAGGCTCATCTTTCCGAGCGGCTCAGCCCGATGGCAAGAGCGGGCGCGGGAAGCTCTGTTCAAATCCAAGAGGCGGATGCAAGCGAACCGCGCATGCCGTTCATCGGTTCCGTGCTCGATTACGTTCCCGGCGAGCGCATCACGATCGAGCGCAAACTCAGCGTTGACGAAGATCTCTATCTCGCCGATCACGCTTTCGTTCATGCGCCTGGCATAAAGCCGACGTCGGCCTGTTTGCCGGTCGTGCCGATGACGATGAGCCTCGAAATCATGGCCGAGGCGGCGGCGTGTCTCGCGCCGGGCTGCGGTCTGCTCGGATTTGAAGACGTACGCTCGGTGACCTGGATCGATCTCGCGGACGTTGACGAAGTCGCGCTAAACATCGTGACGCAGATCGTTCGTCACGATGCGGAGCGCGGGGCCTTCAGTATTTCCGCCGCCATTTACGTCGAAGGTAAAAGCTCTCCCGCGATCACTGCGACTGTTCTTTTCGGAGATCGCTACTTGGTCGAATTGTCGCCGACCTTTAGCGATTTGAGCAACGCGCGCGCTCACTCGCTCACAGCCGATGAAATCTATACCGAGCGGCATATGTTTCACGGACCGAGCTTTCAATGTCTCGTTGGAGGGTTTGTTCTCGGAGACGAAGGAATCATCGGCGAGCTTTGTGTGCGGTCTCCCGCAGAGCTTTTTGGATCGACGCGTTCTCCGCAACTTCTGACGGACCCCTGCTTACTGGACGCGGTGGGTCAGATCGTCGGCCTCTGGGCGATGGAGCAAGAGCGCTACGTCTTTCCGATCGGTCTCTCGAAGCTTGAAATTTATCGTCCGACCCCGCCCGTCGGAACGCGCGCGCCTGTGCGCGTTGAGATCTTGCAGTCGGAAGGCAAGACGCTCGTCGCCGACGTCGAGGTGCAGGATGGCGAAGGCGGCGTTTGGATGCGAATCTCAGGCTGGCGGACATGGAAGTTTCGCTGGGAAAAGCGCCTGGTGGATTTCCGTCGTCAGCCCGACAGACACTTGTTAACGACGCCGGCGCCGGCGCCGCGTTTCGAGGGCGCCATTTCATTGATGCTTTCAAGCGCCGAGCTGAAGCAATTCGATCCAGCCTTGCTCGCGCGCTATTGTCTGAGCGCCGACGAAATGCTGACCTACAAAGAACTGGAACGTTTTCCCCAGCGCCAGCGGCAGTGGCTCTATGGCCGCGTCGCGGCCAAGGACGCGGTCCGCCTGTGGGTGGCGAAGCGACAGCAAGGGGAGATGTCGCATCCGGCGGCATTCGCCATCTCTTCGGATGAACGCGGACGACCGTTCGTCAAGCTCGCGCCGAGCTTGGGATCCGCGCCGTCGGTGAGCATTTCTCATTGCGAAGAACGAGCGATAGCGGTCGCTCACGAGCATGACATCGGCGTCGATATAGAGCGTGTCGCCACTCGCGACGTCGGCGTTGTCGAAGCCTTCGCCTCAGCGAAGGAACGCGAGATGATCGGTAGTTTTCCTGTCCAAGAACGCGACGCTTGGTTGACCCGGCTGTGGTGCGCGAAGGAGGCGGTCGGCAAGCTCTTGGGCGTCGGTCTTGAGGGGAAACCGCTTGCGATGGAGGCTGCCGAAATGACCGGTGACGGACAGATCGTCCTTTTGCACAAGGACAGGAACGTGCGCGCGCGCGTTTCGACTATCGAAGGTGACGGATTCATTATCGCCTACGCAGACTTGGAGCAGTCAGTCGCGTAATCGGAAACCATTTGGCGGCATTCGCCGAGGAGGGATCATGCTGCAGACGATGCTTCCCAATGAACAGCAGGTGTACTGTGTGAATCCCTTGGAGGCCCCGATCATTTTTGGACAGATTGCGCCCTACTTCAAACATGGGATCAAAGTTGAGGAGGGAGACACCATCGTCGACGTCGGCGCGAACATCGGACTCTTTACCTTGACCGCGTGCGATTGGGGCAAACGGGCCGTAAAAATTCTCGCCTTTGAGCCGATTCCAGACCTGTTCAAGTGCCTCACGGCCAACGCCAAGAAGTACAAGCTCGACAGCCTCGTCACCTTGCCCTACGCCCTCTCACGAGAGAGCGGCGCGATCGAATTCACCCACTATCCGCTGCTGACCTCCATGTCGACAGCCTATCCCTATGATTCGAACGCAACATCGGTTCGACTTGGCTTTCGAGACATATTGCCTCAGTTCCCGCCATTTCTGCGATGGATACAGCGACTGCCGCCCAAGCCCCAGGAAATTGCTCTGCGGATTCTGCTTAAAGTCCTGCTACGCGGCCGACGCGTTTCGTGTCAGGCGTTGTCGCTCTCAGACGCAATTCGCGACCATGAACTCACACGCATCGATCTCGTGAAGATCGATGCTGAATTGGCTGAACTCGACATCCTGCAAGGCGTCACAGCCGACGACTGGGGAAAGATCAAGAAGATCGTCGTCGAAGTGCACGACGTTGAAGGCCGACTGAACAAGGTGCGGAGCCTGCTTCAGGCGGCCGGCTTCCGGCGCATCGACGATGAGCAGGATCCGCATATGAGGGAGTTTCGCGTGCACACCGTTTACGCGACCAAGTGAGGAGAATGGTGGCGTCCATTTCGGCTCAGGCCTGGTTGGCTGATGCTAATCCGAGGAGCAGAGAATATGCTTTACGCGCTGATTATCGCTTTCCTGGGGCTGCAGCTGCTCGTGGTGCTCGCGCCGATGCTACGCTTCGCAAAGTGTTTCCGCCGCGCGCCGTCCTTGCGAACAGAGCAGCCTAAAGCAGCTGTCATCTTGCCGTGTAAGGGGATCGATGGCGCTCTGGTCGAAACCGTTCGGCGGTTGTTGCGCCAAGACTACAGTAACTACGGGCTGCTGTTTGTGACCGAGAGCGAGGAAGATCCGGCGCATAAGTTGATCAAAGGCCTGATCGAGGGCGCTTCGCCTCCGGCGCGACTGATCACTGCTGGACCCGCCGCGGCCTGCGGACAAAAGGTTCATAATCTCACCACCGCGGTCGACGCTCTTGATGAGTTCTTTCCCGACATTGAGATCATCGCCTTTTGTGATTCTGACGCACAGCCGCAGACGGATTGGCTGTCCAATCTGGCCGCAGGACTCGCGGACCCTGAAGTGGGCGTCGCCACCGGCTATCGCTGGTATCTCCCGGCCGGCGGCGGCCTCGGGTCTCTGCTGTTGAGCGCCTGGAACGCGCAATCGCTGTTCTTGTTTGGCGATGAGTCGAGCTTCGCCTGGGGAGGGACTATGGCGATGCGCCGCGTTGATTTCGAAAACTTGGAAATCCGGCAACGCTGGCGGGGAGGGGTGAGCGACGACGGCAGCGTGACGACCGCGGTCCGTTCGCATGGGCGGCGCATTCAATTCGTGCCCCGCTGTCTCGTCGCCTCGCGGGGCGACGCGAGCTTGAGCGACGTTCTGGAATTCACGAACCGCCAGATTATCCTGACGCGAGTATATATGCCACGCGCATGGCGCGAGATCGTGGCGCTGACGTTGTATTTCTGCGCTCTCTTTGTGCTTGTCGCGTCGCTTCTCTACAAAGCCTTCGCCCAACAAGGTCTTCCCGATGGCGTCGTCAGTCTGCTGCTGCCGGGCATGGCGATTGCAATGGTCTTACAGTGCTGGCTGCAGACCACCTTTGCGATGCGCATTCTGCCGCAGCATCGCGACGAGCTGAGACGCCTTCGATGGGCCTATCTTGGCGTAATGCCTCTGGTGGC
>JALHNR010000107.1 GCA_022843525.1 Methylocystis sp.
TTCCGATCACATGGAATCATGTGATCGGAAAGCGCTCTAAATCAAAATGTTGGAGCAGGTTCTCATCGAAAAAGTCTGTCAACTTTTTCGGAACCTGCTTAGACGGTCTCCTCCGCCTCGCGAGCTTTTCGGCGATGGGAGTGCAGCGTGATGTAGATGCTGGCGGCGATGAAGGATATTCCGAGAACGGAAACGAGAATGAACAGCGACGAGCGCTGAACGATCGCCACCGCAGGGACGAAAATTCCGAGAATAATGCCGACGACGCAGATTTGCCATGCGGCCGCGTGAACGCCCGCGACGAAGGTCGCCACAGCCAGCAGCACCATCAGATTGAGCCCGGCCGCGTTGACGTCGATCAGTTTTCGCAGCGGCGGCGAATAGATCAGCCACATGCCGAAGAGAAACGCCGCCCAGTGCAGTATTTGGGTCCAGACCAGCCGCGTGCGTTCACGCGTCGTTTCGGTGTGCCGCCAACCGATATAAATGCAGATCGCACAATAGACCGGCGTCAGGAACTCCCAGTAGTAGGCGACCGGCTGTCCCGTGAAAGTGACGATGCCGATGCCGAGCACGGCCGTCGACAGCATCACAATATAGGGCAGGTCGATCTTGATGACGTCGAGGAAGAGAACGCCGGCGGACTGGGTCCGGATCTCTTCCATGCCGTGCTCGAAGGTCGTCGCCCAGCTCTCGTGCTGCGGCGACGCATCGGGCAACTTGGGTTCGGCCGGGTCGGGGCTATTGGACATGAACAATCCTCGCAGTTCGGCGCGAGCGACACAGCGGCGGCAATTTCGCCTTGTCCCACGCGCCTGTTGGCCGAATTAGAAGCTCAAGATAGTTCGTGCGCGGGAACCGAGCAACTGGCGCGACGGGGTGCGCGCGCCGCTCCTCTCGCCTGCTGGTAAACTTGGGCTCTAGGATCGCATAGGGCGGTTGAACTCTGGCAGGGGAAGACGATAAAGCGCGATGCCGGACGTCGGCTTAATGTCATCCTCGCGTCACAAGGGCGCCGGCAAAGGCTAGACTTGACGAAACATCCGACGTCGTTCGATTTGATATCGGCGGGCAGGAAGCCGAGTTAGGAGCGCTCATGGCCAAAGCTGACGAAGCGGCGGCGATCATCACGGTCGAGGGCCTGCAAAATTTGCTGCTGGCGATCCGGGCGCGCGGCTACCGCGCCATCGGCCCCACCTTGCAAAATCAGGCGATCGTTTACGACGATGTCGAATCCGTCGAGGACCTGCCCCGGGGGTGGACGGATGAGCAGGACGGCGGCCGTTACAGATTGGCCAAGCGCGACGACGATGCGCTCTTTGGGTATTCCGTCGGGCCGCAGTCGTGGAAAAAATTTCTACACGCGCCGAAGCTGCGACTTTGGACGGCCGAACGCGATGGCGAGAACGCAAGCGTCACGCCCGAACCCCCGCCATCTGAACGTCTCGCCTTCGTCGGCGTGCGGGCCTGTGAAATTCGCGCGATTGAAATTCAAGACAGGGTCCTCGTCGGCGATCTCTATGTCGATCCGCACTACAAAGCGCTGCGCGAGCGCGCACTGATCGTGGCCGTCAATTGCGGCCAGGCGGGAGGCACCTGCTTCTGCGTTTCGATGCGCGCGGGTCCGCGCGTCGAGCAGGGGTTCGACCTCGCCCTCACCGAGCTCCTCGAGGGAACCGAGCACATCTTTCTCGTCGAGACCGGCAGCGACGAAGGGCGCGCGCTCCTGGCGCAGGTTCCGCATCGGCTCGCGTCAAGTCGCGAGGTCGAAGCCCGTGAAGCTGTCATCGAACACACCGCATCCTCGATGGGACGTGACATGCGTTCGGACGATCTCAACGAACTGCTGATGAGCAATCTCGAACATCCGCGCTGGGACGAGGTGGCGACGCGCTGTCTGAGCTGTACAAATTGCACCTTGGTTTGTCCGACCTGCTTCTGCACGTCGGTGGAAGACGCCTCAGATCTTTCCGGAGCGCGCGCCGAACGCTGGCGCCGCTGGGATTCCTGTTTCACCATGGATTTTTCCTACATTCATGGCGGCAGCGTGCGCGCCAGCGCGAAATCGCGCTACCGCCAATGGATGACTCACAAGCTTGCGACCTGGATCGACCAGTTTGGTTCGTCGGGGTGCGTCGGGTGCGGGCGCTGCATCACCTGGTGTCCGGTGGGCATCGACATTACCGAAGAGGTGCGCGCCATACGCGGCTGTGACACGTCCGCTGGGGACTGGCCATGAAGGATATTGCCGATCTGCTGCGTCATCATCCCTTCGCCGAGGGGCTCGATGAAGAGACGCTGGCGCTGGTCGCCGGATGCGCCAAGAACGTCGTTCTGCAGCCGGGCGATTATATTTTTCGTGAGGGCGCCGCGGCCGATTCCTTCTATCTCGTGCGACATGGCGCCGTGGCGCTGGAGACTTTCGTGCCGGGGCGCGGAGCGTTCACCTTTCTCACCGTCAAGAGCGGCGAGATTCTCGGCGCCGACTGGCTCATTCCGCCCTATCGTTCGTCCTTCGACGCGCGCGCCATCGAATTGACGCGCGCTATCGTTTTCGACGGGAAGTGTCTGCGCGGCAAATGCGAAGCGGATCCGCGCGTCGGCTATGAAATGATGAAGCGCTTCATTCCGCCGCTCGTCAAACGCTTGCAGTCGGCGCGCATGCAGGCGCTCGGCATGTATGATGCCGCCAATGCTTAAAGCCTGCACGCCGTCGCCCTATCCGATGGCGCCGAGCATGACGCCGGTAACGCGCTTCACCCGCGAGTCGGCGGACGTCTTCACCTTCGACCTCGCGCCCGAGCGCGCCACGCCATTCGCGCCGGGGCAATTCAATATGCTCTACGCATTCGGCGTCGGCGAAATACCGATCAGCATCAGCGGCGCCGCCGATGCGCCTGATCGGCTGACGCATACGATCCGCGCCGTCGGGCCGGTGAGCGCGGCGCTCGGCAGATTGGAGGCTGGCGACCAAGTGGGCTTGCGCGGTCCCTTCGGCGTCGGCTGGCCGGTCGAGGAAGCCAAGGGGTTCGACGTCCTGCTGATTGGCGGCGGCATTGGTCTCGCGCCGCTTCGGCCGGCGATCTACTGGCTGCTGCGTCATCGCGCCGCTTACGGCCGGGTGGGCGTACTCTATGGCGCACGCACGCCGGACGACCTCATCTTTGTCAGCGAACTCGAAGAATGGCGGAAGACGCCTGACTTCCAGCTGCGCGTCGCTGTAGAGCGCGCCGGACCAGATTGGACCGGGGACGTCGGCTATGTGACGCCTTTGCTGTCCAAGCTTCGCTACGATCCGGCGGACACGGTCGCCATGATCTGCGGACCGGAAGTGATGATCCGCGCGACCGCGCTGGCGCTCGAAGACGCGGGCATTGCGGATTCGCGGATCTTCGTCTCGATGGAGCGCAACATGAAATGCGCCATCGGCCATTGCGGTCACTGTCAATTCGGTCCGCTGTTCGTCTGCAAGGACGGACCGGTCCACCGCTACGATCGCGTGCGCGATCTTCTCGCTTATCGGGAGCTGTGACGTGGCGCGCATTCGACCAAGACTCGCTGTCTGGAAATTCGCCTCATGCGACGGCTGCCAGCTCAGCCTTCTCGATTGCGAGGATGAATTGCTGGAGATCGCCGGCGAAGTCGAGATCGCGCACTTCCTCGAAGCGACGAGCGCGTCGGTTGAGGGCCCATATGATCTTTCCCTCGTCGAAGGCTCGGTGACGACGGCGCATGACGCCGTGCGCATCCAGGAGGTGCGCAAACAATCGCGTTTCTTGATTACGATCGGCGCCTGCGCCACAGCAGGCGGCATTCAGGCGCTGCGCAACTTCGGCGACGTGCGCGAATATGCGGCGATCGTCTATGCGCGGCCGGACTATATCCAGACGCTTGCGACGTCGACCGCGATTTCCGATCACGTAAAGGTTGACTTCGAACTGCGCGGCTGTCCGATCAGCACCAGGCAGCTTGTCGAAACGATTTCTGCCTTCCTCGCGGGGCGCAAGCCGCAAACGCCGCCACACAGCGTCTGCGTCGAGTGCAAGATCGCCGGCAATCTCTGCGTCATGGTCGGTCACGGCACGCCCTGTCTGGGACCCGTCACGCATGCGGGCTGCGGCGCGCTCTGTCCCTCATACAATCGCGGCTGCTACGGCTGCTATGGCCCGATGGAGACGCCCAATACGCCGTCGCTGTCGGTATGGTTGAGCAAGCTCGGCATGGATGAGGATGCGCTGAAGCGCGTCTATCGTACTTTCAACGCCAATGCCGACGCCTTCCGCGAGGAGAGCGAACGTCATGATCGTTAAGACGATCAAGGTCGATCAGCTTGCCCGGGTGGAGGGCGAGGGCGCGCTCAAGGTCGTCGCGCGCGACGGCGTCGTGCAGTCGGCGGAGCTCAATATTTTCGAACCGCCGCGATTCTTCGAAGCCTTTCTGCGCGACCGCATGTATAGCGAGGCGCCGGATATCACCGCGCGCATCTGCGGCATCTGTCCGGTCGCCTATCAGATGAGCGCGATTCACGCGATGGAGAACGCGCTCGGCGTCGTTGTCGATGGACCGCTGCGCGACCTGCGACGGCTCCTTTATTGCGGCGAGTGGATCGAGAGCCACACGCTGCATATCTATATGCTGCACGCGCCGGATTTCCTCGGCTACGCGGGCGCGATCGAGATGGCGCGTGACCACGCCGACATCGTGCGTCGGGGCCTCGATCTAAAAAAGGCCGGCAATGCGATCATCGCGCTTCTCGGCGGCCGCGAGATTCATCCGATCAATGTCCGCGTCGGCGGCTTTTATCGTGCGCCGCGACGACGCGAACTTCAGCCGCTCGCCGAAGAGTTAAAGCGTGCGCGGGACGGGGCGCTCGCGACCGTGCGCTGGACGGCCGGCTTCGATTTTCCGGATGTTGCACGCGACTATGAATTCGTCGCCTTGCGCGGCGAAGGCGAATATCCCTTCAACCAGGGCCGCATCGTCTCAAGCCGCGGGCTCGACATCGACGCCGCGGAATATGATGAACATTTCGAAGAGAGCCACGTCGAACATTCGACCGCGCTGCACGCGCACCTCAAGGCGCGCGGGCCCTATCTCACCGGGCCCTTGGCGCGTTACGCATTGAACGCGGCGTCTCTCTCGCCGATCGCGCGCGAAGCCGCGCGCGACGCGGGACTTGGAACGATCTGCGCCAATCCCTTCCGCAGCATTATCGTTCGCGCCGTCGAAGTTCTTTACGCCTGCGACGAGGCGCTACGGATCATCGATCAATATGAAGAGCCTGACCGCCCGGCTGTCCATCTCGAGCCGCGCGCGGGGATCGGCTTTGCGGCGACCGAGGCGCCGCGCGGCATGCTGTATCACCGCTATCAGCTTCATGCCGATGGAAAGATCGCCGACGCCCGCATCGTCCCCCCGACGTCGCAGAACCAGCCGAGCATTGAAGAGGATCTGAAGATTTTCGCGACGGCGTGGCTCGATCTGTCGGACGATGCTCTGCGCCATCGATGCGAGCAGACCATTCGCAATCACGACCCCTGCATTTCCTGCGCGACGCATTTTCTGCGGCTCGATGTCGACCGGGGCGGATAGCGCGCGCGAAGGACCGCGCATCATTGTGCTCTGTATCGGCAATCCCGATCGCGGCGACGACGCGGTAGGCCGCGCGGTCGCGCGTGCGCTGAGAGCGTTGCTGGTCGACGGCGAAATTATCGAGGAGGAGGGCGAGGCGACGCGCCTATTGGCGCGGCTCGACGGAGCGGACGCCGCCTACATCGTCGACGCCTGCGTCTCTGGGGCGGAGACTGGCGATATCCGCCGCATTGACGTCAGCACAGGTCCGCTTCCGCGAGCGGCTTTTGGCGCATCGACGCATGGCTTCGGCCTCGCCGAAGCTCTGGAGCTGGCCCGCGCGCTGGGCGTATTGCCCTCGCGCTGCATTGTTTATGTGATCGAAGGCGAAACCTTCGACATCGGCGCGTCGATGTCGCCGGCGGTGGCCGCGGCGGTTGCTGTCGTCGCCGATCGATTGCACAAGGACATGCTCGGCTGATAGTCGGAGAGGCGGCCGTATCCGGCGCGGCGTCGATCGAAAGTTAAAAAGCGGTAAAGCGAATTCCAGTTGAAATGTAGTTCGACGCGCCATGGACGCCATTGATGAGGCCGTAGACGCCGGAACGATGGTGGACGCGAACGAACACCTCAAACGGCGCTTCTTTGTAAGGAGAGACGGTGAGTTCTGGAACGAGCAGGTTCAGGAAACGCGAGCTATGGCCGCTGCTGTCAAACTGTCGTTCAAACTCTGAAATTCCTGTTACATAACTCGCGCCGATCAGGCCAAGTCTGAAATTTGTGTATATGTAATCATTCCACGGAAAATACGTCCATCTCGCCATGGGGATCAGATCGAACTCCCACTGCTGTCCGGCTTCGCGACTGCCGAAGCGCTTGGCGACTCCGCCTTCGATTTCGAGTTCGAGCGGGATGCTTTGAAACCGCCACGCGGTGTAAACGGCATGGGCGTCGACGAGAATGCCAGAGGCGAAGTTTGGCGCCCAAGGCCGCAGGACAGTGATGTTGATCAGAGATTGGTCGCTGAGCGCTCCGACATAGGCTCCGATCCTTAAGGTCGGCGCGGCGTTCGCCTCGAGCATCCCCGGGATGAGCGGCGCAGGCGCAGTCGCCGTTGGCAGTTCACCGCCGACTCCGGGATGTATGGAGAACAGCGTAGCGACGGCCGCGCCGATACCTGACTTTTTCATAGCCCCTCCAATGCCGCGGTTTCCTCCGCCCGACTGAATGGAGCTTATCTATAAGATAAAATGGCGCTTTTTAGGACAGGGCGGCGTTACCCGCGCCGTGCAATGAGGGATGGCCGCGGGCGCATTGCGGCGGCGCATAAATTTGACCCAAGCCGGAAACCAACCGGCAACATTGCAGCAAACCGGCTGAAACGTCCGCGTGCCTATAGTGTGCGTTGCAATATCCTTCAGCATCTGGACCGCTCCGGCCGAACGCCTCCCCGCCTATGCGCGCGCCGCGACCACATCATGGAGGCAGGAATGCCGCGTTTTGTTTCTTGGTTGACGTTCGCCGCTACCTTCTCGACGGTTCGCATGCTCGTGAATTGGCCGGTGCGCGTTGCTCGGCGCATCGCTTCGCCAGAGGCTTTTATCGACGCCATAGAGCGTTTTGCGAAGCATTAGGCTTTGCACTGAAGACTCATTCAGTCGAGGGTGTGAACATGAGTATAACTGCGTAGAATCCGCCAGCAGCTTGATTGATCTTGCATTCATCCCAGTTGAATTGGCCAACGTCTATTCAGTCGGGAGGAAAATATGCGCAAGCTCACGCTATTGATCATCGGGGCCAGTGTGGCTTTCACGCCCTTGGCTCAAGCGCAGCAATCGTATCCTCATGATGTTCAGTCATATGGCGCGCTCTGGCGTTATCAAAAAAGGGATTGGAGCACGCCCTGGCGGCCTCTTAACCCCGGCGTGTGCTGGCAGTGGAGCGGTTCCGTCGGCGGCTGGGTATGGGTTTGCTGATGAGAAACACGCCAGTTCGTTGAAACTCAAGAAACGCCCCGCCGCCACTCCGCAGTCGGGGCGTTTCTATTGAACGCTCACGGGCGGAGACCGAGCGCCCAGGCATTTCATCGCGCCTGCGCCTAGGTGGGGCCGCAGGTCGGCCATATTGGCGGTCCCAATTCAAGGTAAGGAAACACATCTTCATCGACCAAGGCTGGGCATGGGCTTTCCACGGGCGCCATCATCCGTCGGGCTGTCGCCCGGAAAAAAAGAGATCGCCCTCTTTTCGGCTGCAACTTTTGTCCGGCCGGATCGCCCGCTCGGCAAGTTGGTATGCTTGGCGAGGGCAAACCGAATTTTTGCTGTCTCGGAAATTTGCAAGGGGCTCGCGATACTCACCATCGGCGACATGGTGATCGCGGATGGGGTCGGCGAATTTGTTTGCGTTGCGGCGCTGACGATTGAGGCGTTGCCCTTCTTTCGATGGCGATCGGCGGCATACGCCAGTTGAACATTTTTACCCGTTCTCGACCGAAGGCGCTTGAAGCGTCTGAGAGATGATCATTGTGATTTGTCGCAAGCATCCAGGTCGAGATCACCAGAGGCATGGGTCTTAGCCCTTGGCGAATGATCGGCATCGGCGGAACGAATACGCGGATTGGCAGGCGCATGATTCTGGCAAATCGCTGCTCACGCGCCATCGGAGCGGTTGCGCTTCTGTTTTTGCTTCTGACGGGCGCAGAAGCGAACGCGCGGGGCGCGAAAGTCACGGCTGAACCCATCCCCGACGCCGTGTGGGCTTACATGCAGGGAAGATCATGGCGGGCAGAGCTTCGATGTCCGGGACGGGACCAGCTCATTCTCTTGAGAGTTCCTTACCTCGATTTCGACGGTAATACGCAGACTGGCGCGCTGATCGTCGCAAGCAGCGCCGCGAAAGCCGTCGCAGCCGCCTTTCAGGAGATCTACGACAGCGGGAAATTTCGAATCTATCGAATGTCGCTGATCGATGACTTCGGCGGCGACGACGCGCGATCTATGGCGGCGAACAACACGAGCGCGTTCAACTGCCGAACGACCGATCGCGGCGCGATGTCGCGACACGCCTATGGCATGGCCGTGGACATCAATCCCGTTCAAAATCCCTATCGGGAAGGACAGCTGACCGAGCCTGAAGCCGGGCGCGCCTATGACGAGCCCTCCAAGCGCAGGAGAGACATCGTCGGGATGATCGTCGACGGCGACGTCGTGACCAGGGCTTTCGCGCGACAAGGCTGGCGCTGGGGCGGACATTGGAAGAGAAGCGTCGACTATCAGCACTTTTCCAATGACGGACATTGAGGGCGGCCGTCGGGGGGGGCGCGATGCTCGGCGCGTCAGCCGGACATGGGCGCATTCTCTGCGGCCCTAGATTTTTTCGATGAGAACCTGCTTCAGCTTGTGGCGCCGCTGCCACAGTCTGCGTGGAAAGCGTTCATGGCGGCCGAACAGCTTCTTAAATGCTTTGACTGTGCAGCGCTGGTCGCTTTTTTTACCCGAAGCCGCCTCTGGTGCGGGGATTCGGCCCAAGCCGTTTTAAGCTTTAGGAGAAGCTATAATGAAGAAGGCAACTTTTGCCGCTTTGGCCCTCGCGCTGACAGCAGGTTCGGCCATGGCCGCGGACCTTCCGTCCTACAAGGCGCCGCCGCCGCCGCCCCCGCCGCCGATCATGACCTGGACAGGCTTCTATGCCGGTCTCAACTTCGGCGTCGGCTTTTACGCAGAAAATTCATCCAACGCGTGGGGCGTGGGCTTTAACAATCGCGGCGGTAGCCGGGCGGGCGTCGTCGGCGGCGGTCAAATTGGCTACAATTATCAGATCACGCCGATGTTCGTCGTCGGCGTCGAGACCGATTTTCAGGGCACCAGCATAGGCTCCGGCGCCGGCGGCAACAGCTTCGCCTGGCTCTTTGGCCTCCCTCCGGTGACCACCGCGACTCTGAACTGGTTCGGCACCGTGCGTGGCCGCGTCGGCATCAACCTGCTGAGCCCGCAACTGCTGGTCTATGGCACCGGCGGCTTCGCGTATGGCGAGGTGAGGCGCAACGGCTGGTTGAACCAGAACAGCACGGTGCAGACGGGCTGGACCGCCGGCGGCGGCGCCGAGTATATGTTCGTTGCATTGCCGAACTGGTCGGTCAAGGCCGAGTATCTCTATACGCAGCTCAGCGGCAACAACAACAACGGCTTCAATTTCGGCCTCGGGTTGAACAACGTCAACAACCGCACCCGCTTCCACACGATCCGCTTTGGCGTGAACTACCACTTCAACTTCGGCTCTTCGGCGCCGGTGTTGGCGAAATACTGATCGATCGTTTCGAGCCAGATGCATCCAGGAAAGCCCAGCCCTCGCGGCTGGGCTTTTCTCTTTTTCGGCGCCGATGGGCGATGACGCGGGCCGCGACCCAGTCGAACATCGCCCGCACGCCATTATAGCCCTATGCAAACCTCGCATTCTTGGCGCGCTTCGTCGAAGCTGAAGGAATCAGTTTCGCGTTCAGATGCTGCGTTTGGAGCTTTTGCTGCAACGCGCGCTGAATAGCGCGCATTGCCGTGGCCATTTGAGTGACCACCGGAGCGTCAAAGCATCCTGAGTTTTTAAGAATATTGGTCGGAGTGAGAGGATTCGAACCTCCGACCCCCTCGTCCCGAACGAGGTGCGCTACCAGGCTGCGCTACACTCCGACAGAAATGGCCGAAGCCGCTTCGGGCCGGTTTATAGCCACAGCAGGATTGCGCCGCAACTGGTTTCGGGCGCTTTAGGGACGTACCCGCTCAAGCGTGACAAAAGCGAAGTCCGCTTCGTCCTTGGGGCCGCGCGGCGGCGCTTCGCGCGCGATCTCACGCCAGTCTCGAGGATCGAGCGGGGGAAAGTGCGCGTCGCCGGCGATATCGAGCGCGACTTCCGTCAGTTCAATCACATCGGTGAGATCGAGAAAGGCGCGATAGATTTCCTCGCCGCCCGCGATGATGATCTCGTCGACGCCAAGCAGCGCGGCCAGCCGTCGCGCCGTGGCCAAGGCCTCCTGGGGAGTCGCCGCGACATGGACGCCCTCGGCCCTGAAACTTTGATCGCGCGTCAGCACGACGCTTTCTCGCCCCGGCAGCGGCCGTCCGATCGATTCGTAGGTGCGCCGTCCCATGATCATCGGCTTGCCCCAGGTGCGCGCCTTGTAGCGCTTGAGGTCACTCGAGAGCCGCCAGGGAAGGCCGTTGGCGACGCCGATCACGCCATTGCGTCCGCGCGCGACGACCGCGACAATTTTGGGCTCCATCGCCGCCTACACCGCGATCGGCGCGGCGATCGCCGGCCAGGGGTCGTAATTCTCGACGTTCACGTCTTCGTATCTGAAGTCGAAGAGCGCGCGCACCGACGAATCGAGCTTCAGGCGGGGCAGGGGTTTTGGCTCGCGCGAGAGCTGAAGCTGCGCCTGCTCGACATGATTCAAATAGAGATGCACATCGCCGAAACTGTGCACAAAATCGCCCGGAACACAGTCCGTGACCTGCGCGACCATATGCGTCAGCAGCGCATAGCTGGCGATATTGAAGGGCACGCCGAGGAAGACGTCGGCCGAGCGCTGATAGAGCTGGCAGGAGAGGCGCTTCACGCCGTCAATTTCGGCGACATGAAACTGGAACAGGCAGTGGCAGGGCGGCAGCGCCATGTCGTCGACCTGCGCCGGGTTCCACGCCGAGACGATCAGCCGGCGCGAGAAGGGATTGCGCTTGATCTCCTCGACGACATGGGCGAG
>JALHNR010000108.1 GCA_022843525.1 Methylocystis sp.
TCAGAACATTCTGCTCGGCCTGCTTTCCGGGCCGCTGCTTGCCGCGCTGATCCTTCTCGTTCCGATGGGGATTCTGACGGGCCTGTCGGTCGTCCTCGATCCGTCCCTCGCAATGTACGAGTTTGTTCCGGAAGAAGCGCTTGTCGTTCCCTTCACTATCCTGGCCGTTCTCATATCGGCCGCTAATGTCCACATTGCGGTCGTTATGGCGCGAGACAGAGGAGTTGGCCGTATCATTAGGGCTACGACAGACTGCTACGCTGATGATCCAAGCGGCGCGCAAAACATCCATGGCCACCCAGGCCGCGCCTTCGCGGAAGATTTTAGGGGGTTTCTGGCCCAACATGAAGGCAAGGCCGTCTCGCTTAGCGAGCCCACTGGCGAAGATTATGGCTGGGGCTTTTGGGTTGGGGAGAAAGAGCTATCGCCCCTGTGGGTCGCGATCGCGCATGTCGGGCGCTCGAATGAAGAGGAGCGCGCGGAAGAGTATATCGTCGCCATCACGTTGGAGCCGCCGATACTGCCCTGGCGGCGTCTCACCTATAAGCCTGACTTCGCTCTTCGAGACAAAATAGCGCTGCGCCTCACGGAGTTTCTCACGAGCAAAAACATCCCCTTCGTCACTGAGGCCGAAGAATGGGTCGACCCGGAGCCGAAAACGGATCGGGAGCCTCGATTCTAACGTCGTGAAAGATCCTGAATGATGCTGTGCACCAAATCTATTCTCGATATCAAGGGCCCCCCAACTCGCTCTGACACCATGGTTCAGAAGCAGCATTCATGATAAATTTGTCATCCCCCAAGGAAAGCTCGTGGACTTCATGATGCACGCGCCCGTTGATTTTTGGTCGGCTCAAATTATATTGAGGGGCGCCTGACCTCCTTGCAAAATGCCGCCAAAGCAAGTGAGATCGATCGAAACGATGCGATAAAACGAAGCCATCCCGTTCCTGGAACATGAGTCGATCGACGAGCGCCGCCACAAAATGCTGGATCAAATTATACAGGATAACGGGAAGCAGAACGCCCGGGTGATCGGCCATCGTCGTCGAGGCCAACATCAGACCGGCGCCATTGTTGTTCATTCCCAAGCCGAACATGAGCGACGCCGTTTCCCGCCGGTCGGCGCCGCCGACCCGCGCGATCAGAAAGCCGATGGCGAACGCGGTCAGACAGAGAGCAAACACAATAAACATCATGAGAACCAGAAAGTCGGCGTCGGGTTGCCGCAGGACTCCGGGCAAGGACAGCGAGGCGTTCGCGTAATTGAGAATGACGATGGCCGCGCAATTCGCAATCTTCAGAAAGGGTTTAGCCGTAGCTGCGCGGTTGTCACTGAGCGCACGGCCCGCAGCGAGGCCGAAGAGAGAAGGAGCAAGCACCCATAGACCCAGGAAATTCGCCGACTCGCCTGCGGCGATTTCGTGCAAGTCTTCGCTGTAATCCCCTGTCGTGACGGCTCCGGCCGCGTGCAGGGCAAGTGGCGTGAGCGCCGGACTGAACAGGGTAGTCGCCAGCACCAGGCCTATGCTCAGCGACATATTGCCGTTGGCGCTCTGAGCCCAGGCCGTAGACGCGCCAGCGATAGGCATCGCGGCGACAAAGGCGAGGCCGGTGAGCAATTGTTGCGGTTCATCGCTGTTGTGCCAAAGCCGCAGCATGACGCTGCCGACAAAAATGCAAGCAAGCGGCGAGGCGAAATTTCCGACAAGGCCGCCGAGCGCCAGAACCGGACGCCGCGCGATCGTTTTCAACTCGTCGATATTCGCCACAAGGCTGGCGTTGAAAAGAAGCATCGCCAGCAAGATTGTGGGCGTCGTCGCGACGATACTCATTCCAGCTATCGATGTATTCAGGAAACGCCACGATCGAAGCGTTTCTCCGAGCTGCGGCATGAAGGCGGCCGCTCCATAGGACGCAACGACGATCCAGATGAAATATTCATGGAGCAGATGCGCGCATGTTTCCGCAAATCCGTCACTATGCGACATGCTTTTTCGTCGCAGTCGGAGGAGGGGCGGCCAAGCGAAGAGACGCAATTCTTGAGAAGCGGCATTTTTCGTTAACGGCGCCGTCAACGAGAAAACGGCGGCCTAGAATGGCCGCCGCGTAACCAACGGGGTCGCCTACCATGGCGCGCGTTCGAGCTGTTGCAGGGCGCGATATACGATTCGCGTCGCGCTGCGGCGATTCCGCTCGCCATACCGGATCCCTTCCTCCAGTCGATGTATCGCTTCCTTGACCTCAGGATGAGGCCTTTCCTTCTGGGCCGCCTTGGCGTAGTGAAGCGCTTCCGTGGCGTGTCGCACCAGCACGCTCGGCCTGCCTTCCCGACCGGCGGCGACGGCTTCGCGCGCGTGATGAATCGCCTGCGTCATATTATGGCTGGCGCGCGCGAGCGCGGGGCGCGGCGCCCAGAACGAGGCTAACCCGAGGCTGATTAAGGCGATCATTGCTCTGCGGTTCATAATGGTCTCCCTAGTTCACACGTTATTCCGGCGCCAACGTCGCTGTTTCCGCCCGGCTTGGCCGTCGCCATATCCCCTTGTAGCAGTTGCCTACCCGTATTCAACCCACCGGCGCCGCGGAGGCGAGTTCAGTCCCTGCGCCGGGAAAGGAGCGCGCCGGTTTGCGCGTCGAAAACGAGCTCCATTTTGCGCCCTCCGCTTTGCGGGAGAACCTCGACTTCATAGACCCACACGTTCCCCTTGCGTTCGAGTTCGATTTCCACGACCTGTCCCGGAATAGACTCGCGCGCCGATTGCAAAATCGTTTCCATGGGCTGTATCGTTTCGCCCTTCGGCGGGTTCAGGAAATCCAAGAAATTTTGCGCTTGCGCCGCGCCCGCGTCGAGGCTGGCGACCACGATAATGATTTTGATCATCTGCGTGAAATGTGGCTTTGGCATTTTCGTCCTCCTTTTTCCGGGGGGCCGATGGCGCGACCAAGGATAAGGCCGCCGCCACTCTGGCCATATTCATGCATAAGGGTTGTGGACGAAATTTCGGGCCGGCGCCCTGAATTTTCGCCCACCAACGCAACCACATTCCGATCAGCCATGGTGATGCGGCGAATGCGTGGGAAGTGGATTGTGGCGACGGTGATGCGGATGGTACGGATTCAGATGCTTGCGGTCATGATGAGGGCAAGGCGAACGCCAGTGACGAATGCCCCTCGTGAAATTTTGAGGCGAGGTCGTGACGAAGCACCCTCGTCCATGGTGGCCATGTCCGTGATGGCCATGGTGATGGGGGGCTAATTCGTGAAGAAATGCGACGGTCTTCTTTTCCCTCGCCAGCGCGCTGGCGCCTCCCAGGACAGGAAAACCGAGAACCGCCACAGCGGCGGTGACAAGCAAGCTCTTCTTCACAAATTCTAGCATCTGCGGCGCCTCTTTGCATTTGTTCTTCGACGAGCAAGATATGGCAAACGTCCTTTCCCCTTCAATGACCTGGGCGCGCGTAGGCTGCGTCACAGTGTCTCCCCGCGTGGAGCCGCTCATCCGCCCAAACTCGCGTATTTAAGCGCGCGAATTTTCGAAACGATGTTGACGGCGAATTCCGCCGACGGCGGCGACTCTTCGCGCAGCTTTGAAATAGAGCTCCTTTCGCTCCACGATTGCCGCCGAGCGCCCTCGCGCCGGCTCGACATCGATCCGCTTCGAGGCCGATTGCGCGATCATCTTCATCCATGCGACAAATCCGGTCGTCGGCAATCGCTCGACAATGCAGCGTCGCCGTCCGGGCCGCCGGTCGCATTCAGGAGTTCGCCTTGAGACACATCCTCGCCGCCCTCGATCTGGATGCGCACGCCGACCACGTATTCGACCGAGCCGTTCAGCTGGCTGTCCACCATGGTGCGAAATTGACGCTCGTACATGTCGCGGCGCATGGGGAGGGAACTGAAACCTCCCCAGAAGAGGTGGCATTGGCGTGCGCTGAGAGTAAGCTGCGTAAGCTTTCGACGCCGGCCGGACTGGACGTCGATCTTCGCGTGACGGCCGGCAATCCGGCCCACGAAATCGCGGCGCTGGCGCGCGAAACCGGCGCGGAGCTCGTCGTTATGGGCGCGCATCGGCAAGACCCGATCGTTGACTTGTATTTTGAAACGACCGCCTATTATACGATGGAGGGCTGCGACGCTCCTCTGCTGATCGTCAAGAATCCGGCTCATGGTCCTTACCGCCGCGTGCTTGCGCCAACGGATTTTTCGTCCTGCGCGCGGCGCGCCTTGCGCGCCGCGATGACGATCGCGCCGCAGGCGGAGTTTCATGTGCTGCACGCATACGAGGCGCCTCTTTTCGCCTTTCTTCGTTTCACCGAAGAACAGCTGGAGCGACTGCACAAGGAGCATATTTCCAGGGTCGAGCGCGACGTGCGGGCGGAAATGAGGGATTTCCTCGTCCGGCATGCCGATCAGTCCGTTCCCGAGGTCAAGATTTCAATCGAACGCGACGACGTCGATGCGGGCATTGAGAAGGCGACCATGAGGCTCGAGCCCGATCTGATGGCCATGGGAATGAGCGGTCGCGGACTGGCGGCGCTGATCGGAAGCAGAACGCAGGAATATTTGAAAGCTCCGTTCTGCGACTTGCTCGTTGCCCCATGACGCTCGTTTGAGGCTCATTCCCCGATGGTCCGGGGGATGGTCTCGATGCGTATGGTCGCCGCCATTCCGGGCTCGAGCAGCAGATCGGGATTGGGCGCGTCGATGACGATGTCGAAGGCGTCGCCGTTTTCCGGTTGCTCCGCCACCTGCTGGACGCTGCTCACCTTTCCGGAGAAACTGCGGGCGGGAAGCGTCGCGACCTTGAATGCGGCCCTGTCCCCGACTTTGATTGCGCCGGCGTTTTTCCCACTGGCCCTGACCGTCACTCGGATATTTGTTAGATCGGTCGCGATGCCGAAAAGCGGCGCTTCGACGCTCCTTGCAACCGACTGTCCCACCTCAATGTTTCGGTCGACCACAATTCCCGCGGATGGCGCAAGCACATCGGCGTTGGCGAGCGCCGCCTCGGCGGCGGCCAGCGCGGCCTTACGCCCGGCGAGAGCGGCCTCCGTCTCGTTCACGCGGGCCTGCGCTCGCGTAACCGCTCTGCGCGCGGCGTCAAGCGCCTTGCGTGAAATGGCCCGGCGCTTGATGAGCGCGGTTTTCCGTTCAAGGTCTGCTTGCGCGGACGCGAGGCTGGCTCTGCTCTGAACGAGTTCCGTGTCCGCCGCCGCCAGCGCGCCTTTCTCCCGGTCGATCGAAGTCTCGAAAGGACGCGGATCGAGCTTTGCGCAGAGCTGGCCCTTCGTCACTTTCATCCCGCGATCGCAATGGATCGACTGAACGACGCCCGCGGTTTGAGCGAGGACGGGCGCGACAGTGGCCGAATGCACGACGCCACTCGCCGTCACGACAGCGCCGCCGCCAAAAACAGAGAAAAGCAGCCAGCCGCCGGCGATGGCCAAGAGCGCAAACGTACCGGGCGTCCCCTTCCAGGCCCAATCGGCCGTTGAGACCGGGCGCGACCCGCGTCGATCGGATTGGCTCCTGTATCGACGCACCGCTTTCTCCAATTCGGCGACCGCGAAAAGCGTGACGCCGGCCGCGACGATGTTTGTCCAGGAGTCGAAACCCAGGGCGGTTGTTCCAAAAAGCGCCTGCATCCATGGCGCATAAGTGAACAGAGCCTGAAAGACGACAATCAGGCTGACGGCGATCAACACGGAACGGCTTCCAAAGATTCCGTCCAACGACAGGGACGACGCCGTCAGGCGCCGCACGCTGAAGATGTAGCCGACGCCGCAGGCGACGAGAGTGTTGACCGCCACTGTTCTCGCGGTCTCGACGCTGGCGCCCCGCGTCGTCGCCCACTCATAGAGGCCGAAGGTCGCAACGAGCGCCACGAAGGACACGAACGCGATCCGCCACATGAAATAGCGGGACACGATCGGCTCCTTGGGCGGGCGCGGCGGACGATCCATGATGTCCGGGTCGGCGGCCAGGAAGGCCAGCGCGAGGCCGAGGGTCACGCCATCGACGAGATTGACCCAAAGTATCTGGATCGGCGTGATCGGCAGCGCCTCCCCCATGACGATCGCCGCAACGATCGTCATCGCCTGACTGGCGCTGATCGGCAGCAGATACATGATGGTCTTTTTCAAATTATCATACACTGCGCGGCCCTCGCGGACGGCCAGCACGATTGAAGCGAAATTATCGTCGGCGAGCACCATTTCGGCCGCCTCCTTGGCGGCCTCGGTTCCCTTCACGCCCATGGCGATGCCGATGTCGGCGCGTTTTAAGGCTGGCGCGTCGTTGACGCCGTCTCCTGTCATGGCGACGATCTGGTTCTGGCTTTGCAAGGATTTGACGAGACGGAGCTTGTGCTCGGGACTGGTTCGGGCGAACACCGTTGTATCGAGAACCGTCGCGTCCAGTTCTTCCGGGGACAGTTTGTCGAGATCCCGGCCAGTAAGCGCTCTCTCGGGGTTTGGAAGCCCCAGTTCACGCGCGATCGCCGCCGCCGTCGCAACATGATCGCCGGTGATCATCTTGACCCCGATTCCGGCGTCGACACATTCCCGGATCGCCACGACGGCTTCCGCGCGGGGCGGATCGATGAGGCCAAGCAAGCCGAGAAAGGTGAGATCGCGCTCCACGTCTCCAAACGCCAGATCGCAATGGCCGGCGGGCGCTGGTTTCGCTGCCACGCCCAACACACGCTGTCCTTTCGCAGCTATGCTCTCGATATGGCGCAGCCAGAAATCGGCGGCGAGCGGACGTTGCGCGCCGTCCGGCTCGCGTTGCCAGAAACACATCTCGAGAAGTCGCTCGGGAGCGCCTTTGACGAATATGAAACCGTTTCCGGAATGGTCGTGATGCAGCGTCGCCATGAAGCGGTGCTGAGCCTCGAAGGGTATTTCGTCGGTTCGCGGCCGTTCTTTCAGCTCCCGGGGAACATCGAGGCCCGCCTTGAGCGCCCCCGCCAGCAAAGCCCCTTCGGTTGGATCGCCATCGACGCCCCACACGCCGTCCTTCTCGTTTAGAACCGCATCGTTGCACATGGCCGCGGCGCGCAGCGCTTCGACGAGGTTCGCTCTTTCTTCGACCGAAACGGTCTTTCCGTTCTCGGTGAAGTCGCCGTGAGGATCGTAACCGACGCCGGACGTCTCGAAGACCGAGTCCGCGGTGACGACGGTGCGCACGGTAAGCTCATTGCGCGTCAGCGTGCCCGTCTTGTCCGAACAAATCGTCGTCACCGCCCCCAGCGTCTCGACGGCGGGCAGACGCCGGATAATGGCGTTGCGTTGCGCCATCCGCTGGACGCCGATGGCGAGCGTGACCGTGATGACGGTTGGTAATCCTTCGGGAATCGAGGCGACGGCCACCCCGACCGCCGCCATGTACATGTCGGAGACCGGAAAGTTCCAAATCCACGCCCCAATAGCGAACACCGCCGAAGACACGGCGAGAATGATGGCCGTAAGCCACCGCCCGAATTTACCCATCTGCTGAAGCAGCGGCGTGGTCAGCTCTTCGACTTCGGAGAGCATGGCGCTGATCCGGCCGATTTCCGTCTTCATGCCGGTCGCGACGACGACGCCCGTGCCCTGGCCATAGGTCACGACCGTGCCGGAATAGGCCATCGAGGCTCGATCGCCGAGCAGCGCGTCGGGCGCGACCGGCGTCTCCTGCTTGTCTACAGGCGCCGATTCGCCAGTCAGAGCGGCTTCCTGGACTTGCAGCGTTTTTACTCGGATAAGGCGCAGATCCGCGGGAACCTTGTCTCCCGATTGAAGAAACACGATATCGCCGGGAACAAGCGTTTCGGCCTCTACCACGAACCGGCGCTCGCCGCGTATGACGGTCGCGTGAAGAGACAGCATGTTGCGAACGGCGTCCAGCGCCTGTTCTGCCTTGCCCTCCTGAATGAAGCCGATGATTGCGTTGATAACTACGGCGGCGAGGATCACGCCCGCATCCACCCAATCCTTCAGGAAGGCCGTGCCGGCGCTCGCCGCGAGCAACACATAAATAAGAACGTTGTGGAACTGCATAACAAATCTGACGAGCGCGCTGCGCCGCTTCGCCGTCGGCAGGCGATTGGGACCATATTGGGCAAGACGCCGCGTTGCTTCATCCTGGGCCAATCCGTTGCTGGACGAATCGAAACGTTGCAGAACGGCGTCCGCGGCCAGAGCTGGCCAATTTTCAGAATGATCGATCAGCTTGTTCATTTGTCGAAGACCTCGATTTGCGCAAAACTTGAGGGAAGCGCGGCGACGCCGTTCTTGCCCGACGGGTCTTTGGCGGCTTGCTTCAATCGAAATGAAAGGGTTAAGCAAGGACAAGCCCGAGACTCGCGGTCCAGAGGATGCGCCTGGACCACGAGTCTCTGGCTCGCATCGAGGAAGCCCATCAAACTGGCTGACGCAAGCCGCGCATCTACGCGAGAAGGGGCGACAGAAGCGCTCCTCCTGTGAAGTTCATCTGATTTCCTCATGACAATTGCGAGACCTTGCGCCGCTCCGAAAAGATCGTCGCCCACAGCATCGCGACCACGAGAACGAACCCGCCGGCGGCGACCAGCGCGAACAAGGCGGATAGCTGAACAAAAGCCATGGCGGGAACGCAGAGCGCGAGCGCTGCTCCCACGATGGAGATTTGCCACACCTTGGCGTGAACGCCCGCGAGGAAAGTTGCAAGCGCAAGGATGGTCATCAGACTGAGGCCGGTGGCGTTGTTGTTTTTCACGTCGCGCACCAGATCCGAATGCACCAGCCACATCGCCACCAGAACCGCGAACCAGTGCAGGACTTGGGTCCAGACAAGCTCGATGCGTTCTTCCCGAGTGTCTTCGTTGCGCCAACCGAGATAGATGCAGACCGCGCAGTAGACCGGGGTCAGGATCTCCCAATAGAAAAGCGCCGGCTCGCCCGTGAGGGTGATGAATCCAATTCCGAGCACCGCCATGGACAGCATGACGATATACGGCAAGTTTAGCTTGATGACATCGAGAAAAACAACCGCCGGCGGCTGCGTTGTGATTTCCTCGATTCCGGGCTCAAGCGCGGTCAGCGCGCCGCGCTCGTCTTCCTTCGCGACGGTGGTCTCGTCTTCTTGTTCGATGGGTTCGCGACCATTGGTCATCGCTCTGGCCTCCGTTCCGTCTCTGTCGGGAACAGCCTTTCGCCGATCGTATCGGTCTCGCCTTCGCGCGCTCGACTACGTTCGCCGTCACTCAAGAGATTTTGTCGGACCGACGAAGCGTCCTTCCCGTGATTGCGCCGCGTGTTCGACGCTAGGTGCAGATAGTGCACCGGTCAAGCAATCGCAACCAACGGCCGGCCATCACAACGAGGGTCAATCTAATTGATAAGACGTGGACGCGTTGGGCAATAGCGGGAACAAAAGCCGCCGAATGCGGCTCATGAGCAGGAGCGGCTCGACTCTGACGACGTCAACGAGAGAATGTCTTTATTGAGCTGCGTCAAAAAAGCGCGCTGAAAAGCTCCCCCGCGCTCTGGAAACCAGATCGCCCGCGTCTTAGCTTGAAATATTGGCGAGTTCGACCACCAAGGGCTCGAGCGGGGTGAACCGTTCGAGCGCTTTTTTGGGGCGGCGATTCCGCTGGAGGAGGAAACCAATATGATGACACGCAGATTGATGGTCGCCCTTATGGCTTCCGCTTTGACGTTGGCTGTGGCGCCGCGCATGGCGCTCGCGGGCGGAACCCATCTGGATCAGGCGATCGCGGAGACGAAGGAAGCAATCCACGAAGGGAAGCAAGACCTTCCGACGTCACTGGTCGAGCATGCGGTCAACGCGATCGACCATGCCCATGCGGCCCAGAAAGAGAAACCCAGCGAGCATATCAAGACCGGGGTCACGCATCTCAAGAGAGCCATCAAGACGGCGAAGCACACGCATTCGAGCCGGCGCGTAGCGAGGGCGGTCAAGCACGCCGAGACGGCTCTGACCCATTTTGAAGCGGCGAAATAATATAGGATGGGTGAACGAAGGGGACGCCGGCTTTCTTTTTTTCGCCAAGTGGGTCGCCAGGTTAGGCGGTGAGCGGTGCGAAATCAGACGGCCCGTGTCTTTCGTCCATTTAGCGGCGCAGCCGCCCCTGACGAAATGGGTTAGGCGCTTTCGAAGACTTATGCGCCGCTAAACCGGATGCGGGTATATGCGCGTTCAAGCGTCAAAACGAGGCGGCTTCGTCCTGGATCTGTGATCCGAGGATGACATAAGGCGGCTAACACAGCTACCGCTTTCGTTGGCCGGGCCATTGGTTCGCCAACGCGGCGTCGGCGTCCGCTTCCTGACGGGTGCGAGGGCAAGAATGGGCATGTCGCAACACGGCGAGGACGCGGAAAAGCCTCCGGGCCGGAATTGGCGTTTCAATATCGGTTATTTGCTTTTCGCGCTGATCGGCATCCTGCTTCTTCATCGAATGTGGGACATCCACCAACAAACGCAAGTCATTCCCTATAGCGAATTCGCGAACCTCTTGCGTGAAGACAAGATCGCCGAGGTTTTCGTGGGCGATCAGGCGGTCCGCGCCACCCTGAAGGAGCCGATGCCGGACGGACAAAAGCAAGTGCTCGCGGTGCGAGTCGAGCCCAACTTCGCCCAGGAGCTGGAGGCCGCGCACGTCAAATATACCGGGCTCGTTGAGCAAACGTGGATCACCACGCTGCTCTCCTGGATCGTGCCGGTCGCGATCTTCTTTTTCTTCTGGAGTCTGCTCGCGCGACGTATGCAGCAGGGCCTCGGTTCGATGATGTCGGTCGGCCAGAGCAAGGCCAAGATTTTTGTCGAAACAGACATTAAGATCAGCTTCGCTGACGTCGCGGGCGTCGACGAAGCCAAGGAAGAATTGCAAGAGATTGTCGCTTTTTTGAAAGATCCGGCGACTCATGGCCGCCTTGGCGCGCGCATTCCGAAAGGCATTCTCCTCGTCGGACCACCGGGAACCGGCAAGACTCTTCTGGCGCGCGCCGTCGCAGGCGAGGCTGGCGTGCCGTTCTTTTCGATCACCGGCTCGGAATTCGTAGAGATGTTTGTCGGCGTTGGCGCGGCGCGCGTGCGCGACCTCTTCGCCCAAGCCCGAGCCAATACGCCTTGCATCATTTTCATCGACGAACTCGACGCGTTGGGGCGCGCGCGGGGCATTTCGGGCTTAAGCGGCGGGCACGACGAAAAAGAGCAGACCCTTAACCAGCTCTTGAGCGAACTCGACGGCTTCGACCCGACCATCGGCGTCGTTCTGCTCGCGGC
>JALHNR010000109.1 GCA_022843525.1 Methylocystis sp.
CGCCGCGCTCGCGCCGAAGGCGGCTTCGAACCGCGCGGCGAGCCATTCAGGATAGTCGCCGCGCACATGATCCGGCGCTCTGTCGAGCGAGACCGTCTTCAGCCTGGCTCGCTCCTCATCAGACAGCGGAGCCGGCGCATGGCCCGCGCCGGTGCAGAGCGAAGCGATCGCCTCGGCGTCGAGGCCGCGCGCTTCGCGCAGCGCGCCGAGCATGATCGCGCGGGGCGTGTCGTCTCCCATCACGAAGGCCGCCGACGCGCGCTTCCGCAGCGCGTCGAAGACGAGGCTGGCGATAGCGGCGCGATCCTTGGAGCCGGCGAAGCGATGCGCGACGCCCCAGTCCTTGAGCGTCTCGGCCGCAGGCCGACGGCGCCTTACAAGGTCGTCGAGCACTTCAATCGCGGCGGAGATATGGGCGGCGGGAGTCATCGACGCGGCGACCCCACCGTCCGCGTCGCGACGAATGTCGCCGACGCCGTTCGCTCACGTAATGGACGCGGTTCCGCCGTCGGCGGATTGCGGCGCACTTTAAAGCGCGTGATCGACGACGGGTTCAGCGTCAATCGAACTTTCCTACCGCCTGATGCATCGCGTGGATGCGTCGGACCGTGCCGGTCGCCGAGCGATAGACGATCGTCTCGGTGTCGATCGTCGTCCTGCCGAGCGACACCCCGCCGACCAGCGGCCCGGCGGTGACGCCGGTCACGCAGACGACGACGTCGCCGGCCGCCATGTCGCCGACCGCGTATTTGCGGCGCGGATCAATCGGGCCGAGACGCTGCGCCTTGGCGATCTGATCACGCGTTTCGAGCGCGAGCCGACCCTGCATCTGTCCGCCGGCGCAACGCAGCACGCAGGCGGCGAGCACGCCCTCCGGGGCGCCGCCGCGGCCAAGATACATGTCGACGCCTGTTTCAAAAGGATGCGTGGTGAGGATGATCGCGGCGACGTCGCCGTCGGTGATGAGGCGCACGCAGGCGCCGGCGTTGCGGCAGGCGCGGATGATCTCGGCATGGCGCGGCCGATCAAGAATGCTGACGGTGATTTCGCTCGGCCGCACGCCCTTGGCGATGGCGAGCGCCCTGACATTGTCGCCCGGATCGTGGTCGAGATCGACCGTCCCTTCGGGATATCCCGGACCGATGGCGATCTTGTCCATGTAAACGTCGGGCGCATGCAGGAGCGAACCGGCCGGCGCCATGGCGACGACGGCGATCGAGCCCGGCATGTCCTTGGCGCACAGCGTCGATCCTTCCAGCGCCGCGACGCCGAGATCGACTCGGGGACCGACGCCCGCGCCGATTTCCTCGCCCATGTAGAGCAGCGGCGCGGCGTCCTCGTCGCCCTCGCCGATCACGATGCGTCCGCGCACCGGAAGCCGCGACAGCTCTTCGCGCATCGCCTCGGCCGCCGCGAGATCGGCGGCCATTTCGTCGCCCCGTCCGCGCAATCTGGCGGCGGCGACCGCAGCGCGCTCGGAGGCGCGCGCCAGCTCCAGCGTCAGATAACGGTCGATCTGCGACGCGTCGGGTTCAGGCTGTTGCGTCATGTCGCGCTACTCGCGTTCGATGCGGATGACCTGCGCGCGCGAGACGATGACGCCGTCCTGATAGATCAAGTCCAGCGCCTCGCGCACCAGATGTTCGCTCGTCGCATGGGTGATGAGGATCACGTCGACGCAATCACCCGGCGCGCCGCGTGCGCCGCGCTGAACGATGCTTTCGAGCGAAATGCGCCGCTCCGCCATGCGTGTGGCGATCTTGGCGAAAGCGCCGGCAACGTCGCGCACCGACATGCGGATGTAATAGCCGCCTTCGTGGCGCTGCATCGGCGTGCGCCTGAGTTCGGCAAGCTTTGCGGTCGGCAGGCCGAATGGCGCTGAGCGCACGCCCTTGGCGATGTCGGCGATGTCGGCGACGACCGCCGAGGCGGTGGCGTCGCCCCCTGCTCCAGGGCCGACGAGCGTCAATTCATGCACCGCGTCGGCGTCGATGGTGACGGCGTTCGAGACGCCCATGACCTGGGCGATGGCGGATTTCTTGCTGACCATGGTCGGATGCACGCGCTGCTCGACGCCGTCGGCGGTGCGCTGCGCGACGCCGAGCAGCTTGATGCGGTAGCCCAGTTCAGCCGCCGCGTCGATATCGGCGAGCGTGACGCGCTCGATGCCTTCGATATCGATCGCCTCCGTGGCGATGCGTGTGCCGAAGGCGAGCGAGGTAAGGATCGCAAGCTTATGGGCGGTGTCGAAACCGCCGATGTCGAAGGTCGGATCGGCCTCGGCGTAGCCCAGTCTTTGCGCCTCGCTCAGACATTCCTCGAAGGACAGCTGCTCCTGCTCCATCCGCGAGAGGATATAATTGCACGTGCCGTTGAGAATGCCGTAGACGCGCTCGATCGAATTGCCGGCGAGCCCCTCGCGCAGCGTCTTGACGATCGGAATGCCGCCGGCGACCGACGCCTCAAAGGCGAGCGCGGCGTGTTTCTCCTCGGCGAGCGCCGCGAGATGCAGGCCATGGGACGCGAGCAGCGCCTTGTTGGCGGTGACCACCGGCTTGCCGTGGGCGAGCGCCGTTTCGACGCAGACGCGCGCCGGCCCTTCAGACCCGCCGATCAATTCGACGAACAGGTCGATCGACGGCGAGGCGGCGAGCTTGACCGGATCATGGAAAAATTCCGCTCCGGAAAGGTCGGCGTCGCGCTCCTTCGCGGCGTCCCGAGCCGAAACGCCCGCCAGGACGATGCGCCGCCCGGTGCGCGCGGTCAGCGCCTCGGCCTGCCGGCGGAGCAATCGCGCCACCGCCGCGCCGACGGTGCCGAGCCCCGCGATGCCGACGCGCATGATCTCCGACATTGCAACCTTTCCGGGAAAAGCGGCGGGCGATCAACGCCCGAAGACAGTAGCGCCTTGTGCCCGATTTGGCGGCTTCGATCAAGAAATCGCCGACGCGCTCCGGGCGCCAACCGTACGCCGGAGCGGGACTGCCGCGCGGCCTTAATGCGGCACGTCAGTCCAGATTTTGCGCTTCGTGTAATAGAGCAGACCGACGAAGACGAGCAGAAAGGCGATGACCCCGAGCCCGACGCGCTTGCGGGATTCGAGATGCGGCTCGGCAACCCACATCATGAACGCCGAAACGTCCTTGGCGTATTGGTCGATCGTCTGCGGCGCGCCGTCGTCGTAAGTCACGACGCCATCCGACAGCGGCGGCGGCATGCCGATGCGCCGGCCAGGCATATAGGGATCGTAGAACTGTCCGTCCGGCAATTTGACGTCCGGCGGCGTGTCCTCATACCCCTCCATCAGCGAGACGATGTAATCGACGCCATGCTCCTGATAGGAAAATCCCGGCAGGGCATCGAAGAGGAAAAGCGGAAAGCCGCGCGAATAGCCGCGCGCCTTGGCGAGCACCGACATGTCCGGCGGATAATTGCCGGCGAGCGCGGCGCGCGCCGCCTGTTCATTGGCGAAGGGCGGCGGAAAGCGGTCGCTCGGACGCGCCGGCCGATCGTAATATTCGCCCGACTCGTTGGGCCCGTCCTTGACCTTGTAGCTCGCGGCGAGCGCCTCGACCTCTTTTTCGGAAAATTCGGGGCCGCCGGGCTGCGACAGATTGCGGAAGGCGAGCATTTTGATCGAGTGGCAGGAGGAGCAGACCTCCTTGTAGACCTTGAAGCCTCTGCGCAGCTGCGCCCTGTCGTAGTGGCCGAACGCCCCCGCAAAGCTCCAATCGAAGCGCTTGGGCTTCTGCTCATGCCTGGCGCTCTCATGGGCCGTCTCCTTCTCCGTCGAGGGAGGCGCGACGACTTTCTCGGCTTCCTTCGCCGGCGGCGTGGCGGCGTTATCACCCTCCTTCGCGGGAGGCTCGGCGGCCTTATCGGCTTCCTTCGCGGCAGGCTCGCCCTGATCGGTCGCGGGCGGCGGCGTCTCCTCCTGCGCCCAGACAGGCGTGAGCAGCCCCATCGTCGCGGCGACCACGACGGGAATGAGCGCCCGGCGCTTCATCGAAGGGACGGAGCGACTCGATTTTTGATGCGCCTCAGACATGGGAGGCTTCCCTGCGCACGATCGAGGCCTCGATCGACTCTGGAACCGGCTCCGGCTTCTCGACCTTGCCGATGACCGGCAAAATCACCAGGAAATGCAGGAAATAATAGGCCGAGAACACCCGCGCGAACCACAGGTAAGCGCCTTCGGCGGGCTGCGCGCCGAGATAGCCGAGCCCGATACACACCGCGACAAACAGCCAGAATTCCTTGCGAAACATCGGCCGATACGAAGCCGACTTCACCTTCGACGTGTCGAGCCACGGCAAGGCCGCGGTGATCAGAATGGACAAGAAGAGCGCGATAACGCCAAGGAGCTTATTCGGGATCGCGCGCAGGATCGCATAGAACGGCAGGAAGTACCATTCCGGCACGATATGCGGCGGCGTCACTAGCGGATTGGCTTCAATGTAATTGTCCGGGTGGCCGAGATAGTTCGGAACGAAAAACGTCAGCCATGTGTAGACCACGAGAAACGCCGCGATGCCCACCGAGTCCTTCAACGTCGCATAGGGCGTGAAAGGAACGGTGTCCTTCTTGATGTCCTTCACCTCGACGCCGGACGGATTGTTCTGACCTGTCACATGCAGCGCCCAAACGTGAAGGATTACGATGGCGACGATGATGAACGGCACGAGATAGTGCAAAGCGTAGAAGCGGTTGAGCGTCGGATTGTCGACGGAGTAGCCGCCGAGCAGCCAGGTGGTGATCGACGTGCCGACGACGGGAATGGCGGAGAAGAGATTGGTGATGACAGTCGCCGCCCAGAAGGACATCTGCCCCCAGGGCAGGACATAGCCGAGGAATCCTGTCGCCATCATCAGCATGAAAATGATCACGCCGAGAATCCACAAGACCTCGCGCGGCTCCTTGTAGGAGCCGTAATACATGCCGCGGAAGATGTGGATGTAGACGGCGAGAAAGAACATCGACGCGCCATTGGCGTGCGCGTAGCGCAAAATGTTTCCCCAATTCACGTCGCGCATGATCTTTTCGACGGAATCGAAAGCGAGCGTCGTCTCCGGCGTGTAATGCATGGCGAGAACGACGCCGGTCACGATCTGGGCGACGAGCATGAAACTCAAAATCGCGCCGAACACCCACATGTAATTGAGGTTCTTCGGCGTCGGATAGGCGACAAAGGAATCATGCACGAAGCTCAAAATCGGCAGGCGACGCTCCAACCAGCGCGCGAAGCCGCTTTTGGGCGTGTATTGGGAATGTCCTTCCATGGGCCTGATGCTCTCGGAATTTCGCGCACAAAAACGAATAGGCGCTTGGCCTGGCTAGCCGATCTTGATTTTGGTTTCGGTGATGAAGGCATAGGGCGGCACTTCCAGATTCGTCGGCGCCGGGCCGCTGCGAATCCTTCCCGAAAGATCGTAGACCGAACCATGGCAGGGACAGAACCAGCCGTTAAACTCGCCCTCCTTGCCGGTCGGTATGCAGCCAAGATGCGTGCAGACGCCGACGACGACGAGCCACTGAGGCTTATGGACGCGTTTGGCGTCCGGCTCCGGATCCGGCAGTTCCGACAACGGAACGTTTTCCGCCGCCTTGATTTCGGTTGGCGTGCGGTGACGCACGAAAACCGGCTTGCCGCGCCATTTCACGGTGACGATCTGGCCTTCCGGAACCGCCGACAGGTCGACTTCGGTCGAGGCCAAGGCCAGCGTGGACGCGTCGGGATTCATTTGCGCGATCAGCGGCCAGGCCACGCCGGCGACGGCTCCCGCGGCTGCGGCGCCCGTCGCGACATAGAGAATGTCGCGCCGGCTCGGCTCCGCCGGTTTCACGGCGGCGTCTTTGCTTGTCACGCTCGAACCTCTCCCAACGCTCTCAAGTCTTCGCGGCCGAGGCGGCGGCTGCGCCCAAGGCGAGTGTTTTACGCGAATCTCCGCCACTGTCCACAAGCGGCGACTGGGAAATTTGGCTATTCCCTCGGGCGCACAAGGGCGAGGCGCCGTTCGCGGCGATATGCCGCAAATTCCACCAATTCAACCGACGGAACGCGCGCATGGCTCCTCTAACGCTTGCTTTATACCAGCCAGATATTCCACAGAACGCCGGGACCATGCTGCGAACCTGCGCCTGCCTTGGCGTCGCCGCGGCGATTATCGGACCGGCAGGTTTTCCGACAAGCGACCGCGACTTCCGGCGCGCCGGCATGGATTACCTCGACCACGTGACGATTGACCGACACGCCTCCTTCGCCGCCTTTCAAGCGTGGCGCGCCGCTCGCGGCCAGGCGGGCGAAACGCGCCGCCTGCTGCTGCTGTCCACGCATGCCGAGGTCTCCTATCTCGACTGCGCCTACCAGCACGGCGACGTTCTGCTTGTCGGCCGGGAATCCGCCGGCGCGCCGGACGACGTCCACGCCGCCGCCGATCTGGCGCTGCGCATTCCCATGCGCCAAGGCGTGCGCTCGCTCAACGTCGCCGTAGCCGCGGCGATGGCCCTGGGCGAGGCGCTGCGGCAGTTGCGCGCTATTTGATCAGGTGCGCCGCCGCACAGCGCGCGACCAAAAGACCCATCAGTTTGGAATTCATCGCCGGCTCTTAAGGCGATGTTAATGAATTTTAGGAGGGCGGTATGACTCATCAAGCAATTCGTATCTCGCTCGCGCTTTGGGACCGGCTGCTCAAAGCTCTTAATGCGGCGCTGTTCACGGTCATTCTCTGCATCGGACTTTATGCGCTCGTGACCAATTTTTCGGAGGCGCGAGGCGCTGCCGGCAAGCTCTTCGCCAAATTCACCCAGATCGAAAGCTTCGAAGGGTTCAACGTGAAGGCGGCGTTCAAAGTCGATCAGATCGCCCAGTCGACGGAAATCTATCAGGCGCTGCCGGCGGAAATGAAAGATATGCTGCCGGATGACATTCTGTCGCTGCGGCCGGGCTGGGTCGAACGGCTTCTCTATGTCGGCGATCAGGGCAAATTGTGCGACTTCGAATTCGCCGATCAGAAAATGACCGAGGCCTATAATACCGATCGGCATCTGGCGGCCGACGGGCTCATCTCGATGAAGGACTCGCGCGAGGTGAAGGCGCAGGTGCTCGAAGAGATGCGTCAGGCGAAAGCAAGAAACCGTGAGTGGCCGAACGGCGAGCCGCGCTCCTGCTACGTCACCGAACTCACCGAGCGCGGCAGGAACGTCAAGACCGCGCTTGTGCAATTCTTGCGCGCCGGCTTCGCGGCCGCGGCGGTCGCGCCGGCGGGGCGCCGTGATGGTTCGAAGATGAAAGTCGCGACCATTTCGCGATAGCCGTTTTGTAAAATTGACAATGCGCGGCGGCGGCTTGATGAAGCGGCGACGAAGGAGACGCCGATGAACGCCGCGCCCGATGAGCTTGAGGCCCGCAAAGACGCCGCGCGCGCGTGGTTCGAGTCGCTGCAGCTGCGCATCATCGCCGCTTTTGAAGCGCTGGAAGATGAGGCGCCCGGGCCGTTGGCGCCGGAGGCCGGGGAAGCAGGGCGGTTCGCGCTTACCGACTGGAGCCGCACCGATCACAGCGGCGCAACTTTAGGAAGCGCCGCTCGAAACATCGGCGGCGCGCCCGGCGGCGGCGGCCGCATGGGAATGATCCATGGCCGCGTGTTCGAAAAGGCCGGCGTACATTGTTCGACCGTGTTCGGGACCTTCGCGCCGGAATTCGCCAAGCAAATTCCCGGCGCGGCGGACGACCCGCGTTTCTTCGCGACCGGCATTTCGCTCATCGCGCATCCCTGGAACCCGAACGTTCCCGCCGTGCATATGAACACGCGCTTTGTCGTGACGACGAAAGCGTGGTTTGGCGGCGGCGCCGATCTCACGCCCGTGCTCGACGCGCGGCGCAGGCAGGACGACCCCGACACGCTCGCCTTTCACGCGTCGATGCGCGGCGCCTGCGAACGCCACAAGGTCGCCGACTATGCGCGTTTCAAGCAATGGTGCGATGAATATTTCTTTCTCGCCCACCGCAACGAGCCGCGCGGGATCGGCGGCATTTTCTACGACTATTTCAACAGCGCCGGAGACGCCGAGAATTCCGCCTGGGACGCGGATTTCGCCTTCACCCGCGACGTCGGCGAAAGCTTTCTCGACATCTATCCCGAACTGGTGCGGCGCAATTTCGCGAAGCCCTGGAGCGAAGCGCAGCGCGACGAGCAACTCGTTCGGCGCGGCCGCTATGTCGAATATAATCTGCTCTACGATCGCGGCACGATCTTCGGATTGAAGACCGGCGGCAATGTCGAGTCGATCCTTTCCTCCATGCCGCCGCTGGTGAAGTGGCCATGAAGGCGAGATTCGACCGGGCATTTATAGGAATTTCGCAGATCCCTGAGCCGCCGGGATAATTAGTGAATGTAGGATCAATGAATGCCGTTTACCCGAATCACACATGTCTATTTGCTCCGCGCGTGTCGGCGCATGAGGCAGTGGATGCGCCTGCAGCGAGAAGCGCTCCGCCGGGCCAAAGCGCTTTCTTGGCAACGATTCTATTTCGCGCGCTATCGATTTCAGGTTTGGCGTGTCCAACACGGCCAAGTCGCGGGAACAATCTTGCTGGTTTTCCTTGTGGCCGTCAGCGCGCTGGGAATTCCGAAATTGCAAGAGGAGCTCGAACCCTACTTGGCCGAAGGGAGTCAGTTCCAAATGCTGCGCACGCTGTTCCAGACACTTGGCGGTGCGCTGCTCGGAGCTACGGCAATTGTCACGTCGCTCGTGCTCTTCTCGATGCAGGTCAATGTCGAGCGCATGCCTCATGGCCTGTTCCAAAGGCTAAGCGCCGATAGGCCTTTGCTCAGCGCCTTTTCGGCGGCCTTCGTACTGGCAGTGATGGTAGCGGGACTCTCATTGATTCCCGACAGCCAGAACGTCGGCATCGCACTATTTCTTGCCTCTTGGGCACTCGTACTGATCCTTGTTCTTTTTCTTGTTGGTTATAGGCGTGCCCTTATTCTTGTTAACCCGACTCGCCAGCTTGGACTTGTACTTCAAAGTGCGCGCAGAGAATTTCGAGCTTGGGCACGAAGCGCGAAGCGTGCCACTCCCCTTCTTGCTGATCCGAGTCCCACACCCAGCAGACGGGAAGAGCCTTTCGCCTCACAACACGACATCGCGCGACTCGTTTACTTCCAAGCGAATAGCCATTGGACGAATGGGCCCAAACAGGCAATCCGCTATGCCGTCTCCTTTGCTCGACGCTACGCCGAGCAGGGTGACCATGAAGTTAGCGCCGCAGCGATTAACGCGATTGTCACGATCAACGCGGCCTACGTACAAGCCAAGGGAAAAACGTTTTTTGCCAATCACTTCTTGTTCGACAACCCGTACACCACCGATGATTTCATCAACGATACCCTTGAGCATCTCCGGCAAACTGGGCGCATCGGAATTTCACGGGCAGACGAACAGCAGCTCGAGCAAATACTGACAGCCTTCTCAGCGCTAGTGTCCGTTTACTCGACTATCGACTACAGCAGTGCCCACGCGACAAAGGCCCATGCTCATCTTGCTGCTGGCTATCTGTCGAGAGAAGTTGAGCGCGTCCTTCCGCACAACATGCCAGACGTGCTAATGACGGGTGCTCAATTGATGGGTCAATGCGCAGGCGTCCTGCTCGCAGCCGAAGGCTCAACAGCTATCCAGACGCTGGTGCAGAAACTCGGCACGGTCGCATGTTGCGGCGTTGCAAAAGAGGAGTATCGCCCAGTTACAGCCACCTGCGTCGAACAGATCGCGGGTCTTAGTTTTGCTCTGCTTCAAACTCGATCTCACAACGTGCGATTTGCGGCCAAGGAAATCCGCAGCGTCATGTCCCTGGTTGCAAGGGTGTTTCTTACGGTTCCTGACACACCTCTGATGAGCATTCACAGTATGTGTCTAGGTCCATATTATTCAGCAACCAGTTCGCAGGCCCTGTCTGTGCGTCTAGGAGCACTGGTAAACGCAGTCGCCGATGCGAATGCGGACAATGAGAATGCGCGACAGGTCATTCACAACATCGAACAATGGGTTGACGGGATATATGAAACAGAAAAGGAACTCCTTCTTGAAGCGATCAAGAGGAGATCACATTTCACGTTTGACATGATGCACTGGATTAGTTCGCTGACGAGCATGCTACTCGCTCTATCCAAAGCTCCAGCGTGCGATCTCGTCCTTCGGGATAAATTGCGTAAGCACGCGCTTTGGTTGATCTCGGTATTTTCTTTTGTGCCTCGTGAAGCTGAGGCTATAACATTCCTCGAAAGGTTCAGAATGACCGAAACCTTGTTCGACGCAGCGTTCGATGCGTATCTGCGCGACTGTAAGGGCATAGTACTCAAAGTTATCGATCTTCTTGTATCGTGGATGTTCACGGCAGGACAGCATAGATCCGGATGCGCCATCGTCGAACGCTCCATCTGTGGCTTAGCTGTTCTGGCGCTACTGGCTGAATCCGACGGAGCCATACCGAAGCTCACCGCGCGCATCACTAAAGGACTCGGGGACGGCGGTCTGCCAGACATAGAAGAGCGAGACCGTGCCGCAATTGATGTGCGTGGGCGCGCCGAAACTCTATCAAGGCCGGGGCACTGGAGTTCATCAATTGAAAGGGAACTGTCGGCGGCTGATCACGCCAAACTGAAACCGCTTCTCGAAGAACTTGCTGATCTGATTTCTCCGGGAACTGCAGGGCAGGCTGCCGCTCAACATTTCTTTTGAGGCCACTCAGCAAATAGCTACGTCAGCGCCGCAGCACCCGCCTCACCCGAACGTCCATCGCCTGTTCAGCGCGAAGGTCGCGAACATGGCGGCGACCGTCGTGACAAGCTGCGCCGGCAGATAGGGCGCGCCCCAACGATCGACGAAGAGACTCATCAACGCATAAGTGACGCAGAAGCCCACGAAAGCCACGAGCGCAAAGCGCCATGTCGCCTCGGCATGCGGCCTCTCGCTCGCGAAGACATGGCGGCGGTTGAGGATATAGGCGATGACCCCGCCGACCACGTAGCCGCAGAGCGTCGCCGGCACGGGGCGCCATCCCGCGCCTTCCACCAAGGCGATGAGAACGGCGTAATGCGCGAGCGTCGCGATGGCGCCGACCGAAGCGTAAGCCGCTAGAGCGCGTTCGTGATTTTTCGATTCTGATGGGGATTCCCGAATCGGCCCGAGCATGATTCCTTCCTCGCGATAGCGATGGAGGCGAGAATGGCGCGGGCATACAGCCAGGATTT
>JALHNR010000110.1 GCA_022843525.1 Methylocystis sp.
GCCATTCGCCTCAAACGCGCGGCAGGCTTCGACGAACGTCATCAGCTGGCCTTTGTCGTCCGAGGCGCCGCGGGCGACGATGTCCTTGCCGTCCTTGCCCTCGGTCAGCCGCGGCGCGAAGGGTTCGGTTTCCCACAATTCAAGGGGATCGGGCGGCTGCACGTCATAATGGCCGTAGAACAGCACATGCGGCGCATCCTTGCGCTTCGCCTTGGCGTGCCCGACGACGATCGGATGGCCGGGCGTCTCGCGCACCTGCGCCTCGTAGCCAAGTCCGTTGAGCTGATCCTTCAGCCAGTTCGCCGCCTGCAGACATTGCGCGCTATAGGCCGGATCGGTCGAAACGGAGGGGATGCGCAAGAGATCGAACAGGCGTTCTCTCGAAGCGTCGAGATTGGCGTCTATGGTCGTGAGCACGGCGTCGAGCGCGGCCATGAATCAGCTCCTCGGTGAGAAGCAGAAACTAATGCGGATGCATGGCGAGGGGAAGGCGCGGACGCCATTCCGTGATGGCCGGCCCTGAGCCGGCCAACCACGCCGATCCGTTGCGCTGCGTTTCGTGGATGGCCGGGACAAGCCCGGCCATGACGCGCAGATGCTCAATCGCTCGGCGCGAGCATCTTTTCCGGCCGCACGATCTCGTCGAATTCGACTTCCGTCACCTTGCCGGACGCCAGCGCCTCTTCCTTCAAGCTCGTGCCGTTTTTGTGCGCGGCGCGGGCGATCTTCGAGGCCGCGTCATAGCCAATCTTTGGCGCCAGCGCGGTGACGAGCATCAGCGAGCGGTCGAGGAAGCGCTTGATATTGGCCTCGTCAGCTTCGATGCCATCGACGCAACGCGCGACGAAACTGTTGATGCCGTCGGCGAGCAGGATCGTCGATTCGAGCAGCGCGAAGCCGACGACCGGCTTCAGCACATTGAGTTCGAGATGGCCCTGCGAGGCGGCGAAAGTGATCGTTGAATTATTGCCGAAAACCCGCGTGCACACCATGGTCAGCGACTCGACCTGGGTCGGATTGACCTTGCCCGGCATGATCGACGAGCCCGGCTCGTTCTCGGGAAGCCTCAGTTCCCCAAGGCCGGCGCGCGGCCCCGAGCCGAGCAGGCGAATGTCGCTCGCGATCTTGTAGAGACCCGACGCCAGCGCATTGAGCGCGCCATGGGCGAAGACGATCGCGTCATGCGTGGCGAGCGCCTCGAATTTGTTGGGCGCCGAAACGAAGGGCAGTCCTGTCTGCTCGGCGATATCGGCGGCGACCTCTTCGCCAAAGCCTTTGAAGGTGTTGACGCCGGTGCCAACCGCCGTGCCGCCTTGGGCGAGCTCCAGAAGGTCAGCGAGCGTCGTCCTGATGCGCCTTTCCGCGTATTGCGCCTGCGCCGCATAGCCGGAAAACTCCTGACCGAGCGTCACCGGCGTCGCATCCTGCAGATGGGTGCGGCCGATCTTGATGATATCGGCGAATTTCACCGCCTTGGCGTTGAGCGAAATATGCAGCCGCTCGACGGCGGGAATCAGTCGACCGGAGATCGTCGTGGCGCCAGCGATGTGAATGGCGGTGGGGAAACTGTCGTTCGACGACTGTCCGAGATTGACGTGGTCGTTGGGATGAACGGGCGATTTCGTGCCGCGCGGCGCGCCGAGCGTTTCATTGGCGCGATTGGCGATGACCTCATTGACGTTCATGTTGGTCTGGGTGCCGGAGCCGGTCTGCCAGACGACGAGCGGAAAATGCTCGTCGAGCTTGCCGTCGATCACCTCGCGCGCGGCGGCGACGATCGCGTCGGCGATCTTAGGCTCGAGCAGGCCTTTCCTGGCATTGACCTTGGCGGCCGCGAGCTTGATGCGCGCCAGCGCATGCACGATTTCGATCGGCATGAGATCTCCGCCGATCGGAAAATTCTCCCGCGACCGTTCCGTCTGGGCGCCCCAATAGGCCCAGGACGGCACGGCGATGTCGCCGAAGGAGTCGCGTTCAATTCTGTGATCGTCGGTCATCGGCTGGCTCGCATGGGAAGGGGCGTTTCGCGCGCCTCCCTATGCGGCATTTCCGAGCAGCGTTCAATCGCGCGTGGCTGCCGAGAGCTGCTCGGCCGTGGACCATTCGCGCGGCTCGGCGCTCGGCGGCGCCGACATCAGGTCGGAGAGCCGATTGCGGGCGCGGTTCACCCGGCTCTTCATCGTGCCCGGCGCGCAGCCGCAGATTTGAGCCGCTTCCTCATATGACATGCCGGAGGCGCCGACGAGGATCAGCGCTTCGCGCTGGTCGAGCGGCAGTTTTTGCATCGCGTCGCGGAAGTCGAGAAAATCCATATGCGCGTGCTGCGATTCCGGCGCGATCAATCGTCCGGCGATCAGACCGTCGGGATCGGGAGCCTCACGTCGGCGCTTGCGAAACTCGCTATAGTAGATATTGCGCAAAATCGTGAACAGCCAGGCGGTGAGATTGGTGCCTTCCGAAAAGGTCGCGAGGCTGCCCCAGGCCTTGACCAGCGTCTCCTGGACCAAGTCGTCGGCGCGGTCGGAGTTTCCGCAAATCGACACCGCGAAGGCGCGCAAGCTCGGGATGGCTGAGATCAGATCAGCCTTCAATCCCTGTCCTGCTGAATGCGCTTCTTCGCTTGCCTTCACTCACTCTTCCTCGGCGCGCTTGATGTCGCCGGGGAGGATAGCACATTCGTTTCGAGTTGGTTCAAAAGTTTCAAAAACCGATCGGGGACCGGTTGAGCCACCACATCGTCGTAAAGATTGCGAAGCTCCTTTCCGATCGAGTCCTGAAATTCCACCGGCCGCTGTCGCTGGACCGGTTGTGCGCCGCAGCGCGGCTCCCCTACCCCTCGGCGATGGTCGCCGAATTCGTCACGTGTCATCACCCACCCTGCAAACGTCTCCACCCTTCGAGGGCTCGGTCGCGAAGAATACCGCCCGTCGCTTGCGAAAGCATCGTCGTCTGCTTTCGCGCGCGCAACTATATTCTCCGGATTTTTATTCCCCATGGAGCCCTCTATTTTAATATGCATGATTTCTGGAGCCGCCGCGTTATACTGCGCCGCAAGGACGATAGGCAAAACGCACCGCTGAAGGATTGGTTCCCTAAAATGCCGAGCAGTTTTGACGTATTGTCCAAGTGTTGAATCCGCTTAGCCCGCACTCCTCTCCTCTGTGAGGCGATGCTGCTGGAGTTGTAAGACATGTCGGCGTCAAAGGAAATTTCAGCGCATATTCCCTATTTGAGACGTTTCGCGCGCGCATTGGTCGGCGATCGGGAGGGCGGCGACGCCTATGTGCTGGCCACTCTTGAAACCGTTGTCGCGGAACCAAGCCGGATCGCAGACTCCGATGACCTACGCATCTCTGTTTACCGTCTGTTCCTTGACGTCTGGGCGGCCGCGCCGATTAACGCCCACACCGATCGCTCCGGCGCGCTGGCGGAAAGCGGCCGACGCAATCTCGACGCCATTTCGCTGAAGCCGCGAATAGCATTTTTGCTGCACGCGCTCGAAGGTTTCGATCTCGACCAGATTGGTCAGACGCTCAATGTTTCGGACGTCGAGGCTAGCGCGCTGATCGAGGCGGCGAACGGCGAGATCGCCGATCAGATCGCGACCGACGTGCTGATCATCGAGGACGAGCCCCTGATCGCCCACGACCTGAGGAGCATTGTCGAGGAGCTGGGACATCGGGTGGTCGGCATGCCGCGCACGCATGCCGAGGCGCTGGCGGCTATAGAAGAAAGCAATCCGGGATTGATCCTCGCCGACATCCAGCTGGCGGACGGCAGTTCGGGGCTCGACGCCGTAAACGAGATCCTGGTCTCGCTGTCCATCCCGGTGATCTTCGTGACCGCCTACCCCGAGCGGTTCTTGACAGGCGAGCCGCCCGAACCAGCCTTTCTGATCGCCAAACCTTTTAACGTCGAAAGCCTCAAGGCCGTCATTAGCCAGGCGCTGTTTTTCGAACGACGCGCCGGACGCCGCGAACAAACCGCGCCGCGGGTCGGCATGTGAGCCACTGATCTTATTGCAAACATTAGCTTTTTACGTCTTCGCCGTCCCGGCGGAAGATCCTTCGGGACTGCAAAGATAAATCACCGCCTCCCAGAAACATTGCTCGACCCGGCGAGTTATAGCCGAAGGCGCTGGGAAACTATGAGAGGCGGCCCATGGAGGAGAATAAAAAATCCAGTCGCGGTTTTGCGTCGATGGATCCCGAAAAGCAGCGGGCCATTGCGCGCAAGGGCGGACAAAGCGTTCCTGATGAGAAACGAAGTTTCTCACAGAACCCCGACCTGGCTGCCCGGGCAGGGCGCAAGGGCGGTCAAAGCGTGAATCCGGCCAAGCGGAGCTTCTCGCGCGATCATGCGCTCGCTTCGGAAGCCGGCCGCAAAGGCGGACACGCCTCGCACGGAGGCGGCGCCCAAAAACGCAGCGCGCCGCTCTAAGGAGCGGCGCAATTTTTAGGCCGCAAACGGCTTCGAACGCTGTGCGATGAGCGAATAAAGCGCGTCGTCGTCGCGCGTGCCGCGTAGCGTCGCGACGAGGCCTTGATCTCGCAGCATCCGAGCGGCGCAGGCAAGCGCCTTGAGATGGTCAGCGCCCGAACTCTCGGGCGTGAGTATCATAAAAACGAGATCGACCGGCGCGCCGTCAAGAGAGCCGAAGTCGACAGGGCGATCAAGACGGCCGAAGACCCCGTAAATCCCCTTCAATTTTGCAAGCTTTCCGTGTGGAATGGCGATGCCTTCGCCAATCCCGGTCGAGCCCAGCCGCTCGCGGTGAAGAAGCGCATCGAAGATCTCGCGCGCCGGGAGCCCGCAGATCTTCGCGGCCTTCTCGCTGAGTTCCTGGAGAAGGTGTTTCTTCGTCGTCGCCCTCAGCGAGGCGCAAACCGAATCGGGCGATACCAAGTCCGTTGGCCGCATGCGACGATCATCCTGCTTCTCATGGGAGGTCTAGGGCCGCCGAAGGCTCCGACCATCCTTGATTTTTCAACGTCTCGCTATTTTCGCCAAAACCCGAAGGGACGTGGGAAAATGGCAAGATACGTGCCGAGGAGGCCGTTATTATGGCCGTCCACGACGTTTGTGCGTCAGCGCGCGTCGCTTTCCGAATCGGGAGTGTCGATCCAGCCGATATTTTCGTCGCCGCGCCGATAGACGACATTCACGCGGCCGGTGTTGGCGTGCCGGAACACTACGACGGGCGCGCCAGTGAGATCGAGGTCGAGCACCGCCGCCGAAACCGAGAGCCGGCGCAATTGCGTGGTGGATTCGGCGATGATCGCGGGGCTGAACTCCGCCGACGCCTCAATTTCCTGATCGGGCGCTTCAAGCACGTGATAGGCGACGACCTCGGCCTGAGCGCCATCGGCTCCGCCGTGGCCATGCTCATGATGGCTCTTGAGCCTGCTCTTGTAGCGGCGTAGGCGCTTTTCGATGCGTTCTGCCGCCTGATCGAACGACGCATAGGGCTCCTGCGCTCGGCCGTCGGCCTGCAACACGATGCCTGAGGCGAGATGCAGGCTGCAGTCGGCCCGAAAGCCCGAGCCCTCCGGCGAGATGGTGACGTGGCCGCTGACTCGGCCGTCAAAATATTTCGCCGCCGCCGTCTCCAGCCTCTGCGTCACATGAGTCCGAAGCGCTTCGCCGATGTTGATGTTCTTGCCGGAAACCCTAAGAGACATTTTGCAATCCGAACTTTCGTTGCGAGCGAAGTTTCGGCCGCGGAAAGAGCCAGCCGCGCGCCTGCCGCGCCGCCGTCAGACCGACCGCCCAATGCGCCCCATCCGCCCTGGAATTCCGCCTGAGGGGTCGGCGAATCGCCCGCCATCTAGCCAAAGAGCGGAAATTCCGCGCAGCGTTAGAAGCCTCGGCGCGCGAAGTCAATGGAGTCTCCACTCACGGCGAAGCTTCAAGCCGAGGACGACATAGGACAATTAATTGGTCGTCATGCGCGCCTGCGCAAGCTTGGCGCGGCGGCGATCGACCGAGGAGGGAATGCGCAAACTGTCGCGGTATTTCGCAACCGTGCGCCGGGCGATTTCGATGTCGCTCGCCTTCAGCCGTTCGACGATTGCGTCATCCGACAGGATGCCGTCGGGCGTTTCCCGATCGATCATCTGTTTGATGCGAAAGCGCACGGCTTCGGCCGAATGCGCGGCGGCGCCGCTGGTCGTGGCGATCGACGCGGAGAAGAAATATTTGAGCTCGAAGACGCCGCGCGGCGTCATCATGTATTTGTTCGAGGTCACCCGCGAGACCGTCGACTCATGCATGCCGATCGCATCGGCGACCGTGCGCAGGTTCAGCGGACGCAGATGTTCGACCCCGTGCGTGAGGAAGGCGTCCTGCAATCGCACGATTTCAGAAGCGACGCGTAGAATGGTGCGCGCCCTCTGCTCGAGACTCTTGGTCAACCAGTTGGCGTTCTGCAGGCAGCTCGAAATGAAGCTTTTGTCGGCCGGGCCGGTGGCGACGGCGCTGACTTGCGCCGCATAGCTGTGGTTGACCAACACGCGCGGCAGCGCGTCGGCGTTGAGCTCGACATGCCAGGCGCCGTCTGCAGCGGCGCGAACAATGACGTCGGCGACGAGCGGCTGAATCGGGGCGCCGCCGAACGCCCGGCCGGGCTTGGGCTCCAGCCGGCGCAACTCCGCCGCCATGTCGGCGATGTCTTCGTCGTCGACGCCGCAGACCTTGGCGAGCTGCGCGAAATCGCGGCGCGCGACCAGCGCAAGATTGGCGACGAACGCCTGCATCGCTGGATCATAGCGGTCGCGTTCCTTGAGCTGGATTGCGAGGCACTCCGCAAGATCACGCGCGCCGACGCCGGACGGGTCGAAGCTCTGGATGGTCGCCAGAACGTGCTCGGCCTCGGCCATGTTCGCCTCGAGACGCTCGGCGATCTCGCCCAGGCTCTCTCGCAGATAGCCGCTCTCGTCGATCGCGTCGATGATCGATTGGCCGATGATTCTGTGACGCGGATCGGGGCAGGCGAGCGCGAGCTGTTCGGCGAGATGCTCGTGGAGGCTCTGCCGATCGGCGACATAGGCTTCGAGATTGGGCGCTTCGCCGTCAGCCGGCCCGCCGCCGGCGGCCCCGGTCCAGGAGGTCGCCGAAAGTCCGGCGCCGTCCGCGGCTTCATCCCGCGCCCGCTCCCCGATCGAAGGACCCTCGGGCTCAAAAGCGTTGCTCATGTCGGCGCCGAGATCGGCCGAGAGCGTCGCGGAGTCGACGGCGAGATCCTGCTGCGCCCAGTCGCCCTCCTGCGGCCCTTCAAAGGCCTCTCCGGCGCTTGGCTCGGCGCCCTGGGAAGGATCGGCCGCGTCGGCGCCGCCATCGCCTTCCTGGGCTTCGAGAAGCGGATTGCGCTCGAGCTCATCATGCAAAAAGGCGGCAAGCTCCAAATTGGAAAACTGCAGCAGCTTGATCGCCTGGAGCAGCTGCGGCGTCATCACCAGGGCTTGGCCCTGACGCATCATCAACTTGGTGGAAATCGCCATTTTCGCTCGGCCCACTCGGAACGCATCGGCCGCCGCTTTGCGGCCCGGTTCTTGCTTATATCACCTTGCCCAAGCGCGCACAGGGCCAAAAAAGCAGCGCGCGGCGGGGCAAATCGCCTAACCCTTAATCACCAATTCATCGAACGCGAAACTGCCCCGATTCTCAGGGCGAAGCGAGCTTTGTCGCACCAATGTAGGTTAGGGCGCCGGGCGCGCGCCCTTGGCGCCGCTCGCGGCGGCTGTGGCGCTACATGCGGAAATCTTCGCCAAGATAAATGCGCCGAACGTCCGGATTGGCGACGATTTCGTCAGGCGTTCCTTCGGTCAGCACATGGCCGTTGTAGATAATGTAAGCGCGGTCGGTGAGGCCCAAGGTTTCGCGAACACTATGATCGGTGATGAGCACGCCAATGCCGCGCGCTTTCAAATGCCGCACAAGGTCCTGAATGCCGCCGACCGCAATCGGATCAATGCCGGCGAAAGGCTCGTCGAGCAGCATGAAGGAGGGGTGGCCGGCGAGCGCGCGGGCGATCTCGCAGCGACGCCGTTCGCCGCCGGAGAGCGCCACCGCAGGCGTGTGGCGCATGCGGGTCAGGCGGAACTCGTCGAGCAGCGCCTCCAGCTCCTCCTCGCGCTTTTTGGCGTCGGGCTGGGTGATTTCGAGCACGGCGCGGATATTGTCCTCCACCGAGAGGCCCCGGAACACCGACGCTTCCTGCGGCAGATAGCCGATCCCGAGCCGCGCGCGCCGATACATCGGCAGCGGCGTCACATCATAGCCGTCGAGCGAAATGACGCCCTTGTCGGGCTTCACCAGCCCTGTGATCATATAGAAAACAGTCGTTTTGCCGGCGCCGTTGGGGCCCAGCAGCCCGACCGCCTCGCCCCGCGCCACATGCAGGCTCACGTCTTCGACGACGCGGCGCGCCTTGTAGGACTTCGCCAGATTATGGATCGAAAGCAGGCCCTGGCCGTCGAATCCGGCGGGTTCCCGATAGACGGGGCCCGGCTCGAAGGCCGCCGGCGGCTCGGCCTGTTCGATGGTTGGCGCGGGTCCCCAGAAGTTTGCGTCGCGCGCCGCCTCGTCGGAATCGTCGCCTAAATTTTGGGCGCCAGCGTCACGCCATTGGCCTTCCGCGATGTCGTCGGGCTTTCGCGACCGCCTGACGCCGGAAGCGAGCCGCGCCAGCGACTGGCCGGCGGCGCGAAATCGCAGGGAAAGGGCGGAAAGATAACTCAAGCGCGCCTTGTCCGTCGCTCTGGGCGTCCAGCGGTTGGAAGCGACGCTCGCCGCCCTGTCAGGGGTGCTAAGCGCCGCTTCGGAAACATTTGCCCGGCGCCGCGCTGCGGCGCCAACGTTGCTGTCAGGCCCAAGGGCGCTTCGCCGCAGCCTGCTTTTCGTAGTCGTCGATCTTTTCGGCCTTTTGGAGGGTCAGCCCGATGTCGTCGAGCCCGTTCAGCAGGCAGTGCTTGCGAAAGGGGTCGATGTCGAATGTGATCACGCCGCCGTCCGGTCCGCGAATCTCCTGCGTCGCGAGGTCGACGGTGAGGGTGGCGTTCGCGCCGCGCTTGGCGTCGTCCATGAGCTTTTCGAGCTCGGCCTCGCTCACCGCGATCGGCAAGATCCCGTTCTTGAAGCAATTGTTATAGAAAATATCGGCGAAACTCGTCGAAATGATGCAGCGGAGCCCGAAGTCGAGCAGCGCCCAGGGCGCGTGTTCGCGCGACGAGCCGCAGCCGAAATTGTCGCCGGCGACAAGGATGCGCGCATTGCGGTAGGCCGGCTGGTTCAGGACAAAATCGGGGTTTTCGGAGCCGTCGTCGCGATAGCGCATCTCCGAAAAGAGGCCCTTGCCGAGGCCGGTGCGCTGAATGGTTTTGAGATACTGCTTGGGGATGATCATGTCCGTATCGACGTTCATGATCGGCAACGGCGCGGCGACGCCCGTCAGCGTGGTGAATTTGTCCATGTTACTTTCGGTGTGGCGCGAGGAAGTCTAGCGCCCTTTACCAAATCGCCGCAGCGAGGGCAAAGCGCGAAGGGACGCGGGGATCGCCACAATCCAAACGTTAACTTTGTCGGAGCGTACTCTGGACCTCGCCCTCCACCTCCGGTTTGGCGCCGCGCAGAAGCAGAAAGCCGGCCAGCAACATCGCGGCGCCCCAGATGATGAAGCCCGCATCATAGATCGGCCACTGGGCGCGATCGACTCGTTCATTCACATGATGGATGCCAAGCACGAGATGGTTGATGACGCCATCGTATAGGTTAAACCCGCCCCAGCCGATCAGCAGCGCGCCCGCCAGGCGCCGGCCGGACCACATGTACCCGGCGCGGCGCGAGGCGCGCCACAGAAGGAACAGTCCCAGGCCGACGCAGACATAAGCGAAACTGTGCAACATTCCGTCCCAATAGGTGTTGAATTCCATGCCCTCGACAGTCCCGGCGGGGGTCCAGTTGCTGACCAGATGATGCCATTGCAAGAGTTGATGCAAAACGATTCCATCGAAAAAGATGCCAAGGCCCACGCCAAGAATGATCGTGGCGGTGGTCGGAAAGGCGCCCCGGGCGCGGGCGGGACGACTGCTGGCGGACTGCGTCATGGCGATTCCTGCTCCACCCCGTAGACCTTTGCAACGCTCGGGGCGGCGACGTGTTCCGCCCTCGCATTTTCACAAAGTCTTCTGCTAAAGGTGTTGGGCGAAGCTGAAGTCCGAGCGATCTCGCCATGACGCTGCCCACGACGCTGAACGGTCTGCTTATCGAAGTCATCGGCTATCTCGCCGCGGCGGCGAGCGTGTTCGTTTATGTGTCGAACACCATGATCCCGCTGCGGATCGCGGCGATCCTCGCCAATGCGCTGTTCGCCGCCTACTTTTTCCTCAAGGGTCTCTACCCGCTCTTCGCGCTCAACGCCTTTCTGGTCCCGGTCAACATCGTGCGGCTCCGACAGATCCGGCGGCTCGTCCAGGACATTCGCGCCGCCGCCTCCGAGGATTTCGATTTCGAATGGCTGCGTCCCTATATGCGGCCCATAAAGCTTTCCGAAGGCTTCGTCCTGCATCGCATCGGCGATCTGTCCGAGGAAGCCTATCTCTTGGTGCACGGCGAGATTCATCTGCGCGAGCCCGACGTCACGCTGAAGCCCGGAACGCTCTTTGGCGAGATGGGAATGTTCACCAATGAAAATCGCCGCACCGCCACCGCGGTCGCCGCGACCGACGTCGAGCTTCTCTGCGTGCGCTATGACGATCTCTTGCAGCTCGCGGCGCAGACTCCGCAATTTGGCTTTTACCTGATGCGGCTCATGGTTCAGCGCATGCAGCACAATGTGGAGCTTGCCCGCGCCCGCAAGGGATGAGCGCTCCCCATTCCGTGCTTAAGCGTCCCCTTTCCGCGTCATGCCCGCGCTTGTCGCGGGCATCCACGCCGAGACACTGCGCCATGTTCTCCCAATCTGCGTCGCCATAAAGACGTGGATGGCCGGGACAAGCCCGGCCATGACGGGCAGGCGTTTATGAAATGCGTCGATGGAGAAACGAATGTCGCAAAAAACCTACCCCGTCCCCGACGACTGGAAAAAGAACGCGCGCATCGACGAAGAGGCCTATCGCCGGCTCTACGAACGCTCGCTCAAAGACCCCGACGGCTTCTGGGCCGAGCAGGCGCAGCGCATCGACTGGATCACGCCCTTTTCGAAAGTGAAGCGCACCAGCTTCGACAC
>JALHNR010000111.1 GCA_022843525.1 Methylocystis sp.
CTTCGCAGGCGCCGGGGGCGGCGGCGCGGGCGGGCAGATCGGCGGCGCCGCGGGTGGCGGCGGCGCTGGCAGTCAGTGCTCGTCGGGCCTCTCCGGTTCCGGCGGAACTGGCGGGGTTGGCTCCTTTGGCGTGGGCACGGGCGGCGCAGGCGCCATCGGCGGCGCGGGTTCGCATTTTTTTGGCGGCAGCGGCGGCGGCGGATGCAACGCCGCCGGTTCGACGGCGGGCGCCGGGGGCTCGTGCCTCTACAACGGACCGTCCGGCGGCGGCGCCGGCGGCGGGATCACCGCCGCCAACGCCGCAGGAAATGGCGGCGCGGGCGGCATCGTCTATGTCAACGGATTGCCCATCGCCGGCGCGGCGGGAATCGCCGGCGGCGTCGTGAATGGCGGCGCAGGCGGCTCCTGGGTCGCAAGCGCCGGCCCGCTTGAACAGGGCGGCGGCGGCGGGGGCGGCGGCGCTTCGAGCCTTACCGCGCCTGGCGCAGGCGGCGTCGGCGGTCTTGCTGGCGGAGGCGGCGGGGGCGGAGGCGCCGTCCAGAACGGCGCGAATTCCGGCGCCGGCGGCAATGGCGGGGACGGCTACGCCATCATCTTTGAATTCTTCTGATTGAAGCGCGCCACCCGCGCCGCGCTGGCGCGTCTGAAGACTGACGAAGCGAGCCCCTGGTTCCTTCTCGCTCATCTTAAGCGAGAAGCGCTCCGCGACCGCCCAAACCTCGCGCGCAAAAGAAGAAGCCTTTCACAAACCTTTTCGACGAACATGAAGGAGTCGGCTCATGGCCTTCGCCGTGAAGAATCACGTCCTGCATTGCGACGGCAAGCCCGTCGCCCAAAAGCCAACGCCCAATGTCGGCGGCGCTTTGAAGCCTTCGCTGCTGATCATGCATTACACCGCCTCGCAGTCGGCGAAAGGCGCCATCTCCTGGCTGTGCAATCCCAATGCAAAAGCCTCCGCGCATCTCGTCATCGATCTCGACGGCGCAGTGACGCAGCTCGCGCCGTTCAATCGCGTCGCGTGGCACGCAGGCAAAAGCGTCTGGAAGCGGCGCGCGAACTGCAACGGATTTTCGATCGGCATCGAGCTCACGAACGCCGGGCCGTTGACGAAGCTCGCCAATGGCAAATTCGCCGACGCTTACGGGAGAAGCGTGCCGGCGAGCCAGGTGGCGATGCTCGCGCACAAGCTGGATAAGACCGGGGAAAAACCCTGGATGATCTATCCCGCCGTTCAGATCTCAGTCGCCGCCGATGTCGCCAAGGCGCTCTGTCAAACCTACGGCATCAGCGACATCGCCGGCCATGACGACATTGCGCCGACGCGCAAGCGCGATCCGGGTCCCGCCTTCGCCATGGAATCATTCATCTCGCGAGTCCTCGGCCGCAAGTGAGACCGCGCCGGCGGCGTCCGGCATCACGAAAGGAACTGAAAAATGCAAGGCTATCGCACCTATGTCGCCGCCGGACTCGTCGCGCTGTTCGGCGCGCTCGCCTCGACCGACTGGATCGCCTTTCTCAATGATCCGAAGGCCGGCGCCATCGCCATTGGTTCGGCGGCGTTGATGGCGATCATGCGCAGCATCACCTCGACGCCGCCGGGAACCGCCTGAAATGTTGAAGCTGATCGCGCTCTCCCTCGTCGTGGTCGCTGGCGTCGTGGCCTACGCGCTTGGCCGCGCAATGTTGGCGCGACTTGTCGCCGGCGGCGTCGAGCGGGAGAAGGCGCGCCGCGCTGAAGCCGATTCGCGCGCGGCCAAGCGTCAGGCCGAAATCATGATGGAGCGCCGGAGCGTCGAAAATGTTTCGCAAGATCTCGATCATGGTCGCTTTTAGCCTCGCTCTTGCGGCATGCCGGTCGACGGGCGGCGGCTGTCCGCCGCTCGTCGCCTATTCTCTCGAAGAACAGAAGATTGCGGCGAAGCAGTTGCGCGCCTTGCCCCAAAACGCGCCTCTCGCCGCCATGATCGTCGACTACAAGAAGATGCGGGACGCCTGCCGCGCCTCGGAGCGCTGAGGCGCGCGGCCGCATGTCTTGACTATTCATTGCGCATTCAGGGCATTCGGCCGACTATGCGCCGGGGAGAGGCGCATGCGGTCCGCCGGAGCTTGTTGGAGACGGGCGCTCACCGGCCCCGCCCTGGCGGCGACGGGCGCTTGCCTGCGCGCGCCCGCGGCCCGCGCCGAAGACGCTCCGGCGCGGCTGCAATGCTTCACCATGGCGCAGGCGCGCAGTAAAATGGAAGCGCAGAAGCTCGCCGATCCTTTCCGATGCATGCGGGATGTCGCCCTGCGGCTGCAGGCCGAACCGCTTGGCGCGCGGCTGTGCCAATTGGGGGAAGGACTTATCTATGAGATCAGCCTGCTGCGCCGAGACGGGCACATCGTCAAAATTCTTGTCGACGCGTTCAGCGGGCGGCCTCATTCTAGCTCTATAGGCGCGGACTCTACGGAGAATTGAGTCTCGCACGCGGGAGGACGCATTGCGGCTGCTGGTCGTTGAAGACGACAAGGATTTGAACCGCCAGATCGTTCGTGCGCTCGAGCAGTCGGGCTATGCGGTGGACCGCGCCTTCGATGGCGAGGAGGGTTGTCATCTCGGCGAAACGGAGCCCTACGACGCCGTCGTCCTCGACATCGGTCTGCCGAAGAAGGACGGCGTGACCATTCTTGAAGAATGGCGCGCGGCGGGACGCGACATGCCGGTGCTGATCCTCACCGCGCGCGACCGCTGGAGCGACAAGGTGCAAGGCTTCGACGCGGGCGCCGATGATTATGTTTCGAAGCCATTCCACATGGAGGAAGTGCTGGCGCGCATCCGCGCGCTGCTGCGCCGCGCGACGGGCCATGCGACGAATGAAATCGTCTGCGGCGCGGTGCGGCTCGACACCAAGGCCGGCCGCGTCGTCGTGGACGGCGCGCCGGTGAAGCTCACTTCGCACGAATACCGGCTCCTCGCCTATCTGATGCATCACAGCGGACGCGTCGTATCCCGGAGCGAAATCATCGACCATTTGTACGATCAGGACTTTGATCGCGATTCGAACACGATAGAAGTCTTCGTCGGCAGATTGCGCAAAAAGCTTGGCGTCGATCTGATCCAGACCGTGCGCGGGCTGGGCTACATGGCGGCCGCGTCAGCAAAGGACGCCGGCGATAAACGCTAGACGCATGCGCCTTTCCTTCGTCTCCATTCGCTCCATCGCCGCGCGTCTGTTCCTGACTGCGGCGGCGATGAGTTCGGTCGTGCTGATCGTCGCCAGCATTCTTCTTACCGCCTACTACCGGAGCGAAGCGGAAGAGGTTTTCGAACGTCGCCTCGACGTTTACCTGCGCGCCATTGTCGCGGACGTGTCCGAGTCAGGACAGGAGGGACGCACCGGCCCTGGCCAGCTCGGCGACCCGCAGTTCGAATTGCCGGGCTCGGGGTGGTACTGGCAGATCACGCGTCTCGACGACAAGTCGCATGACATCAAGGCATCGCGCTCACTCTTCGCCAACACGCTGCCGAAGCTCTCGGAACTTGGCGTCGCAGCGGAGGTCGGCGGCTTTCGCCGCGGCTACGGGCCGGGCCCGGACGGGCGCAGGCTGCGCATCGTCGAGCGCGTCATCGACGTCGGCGACGTCGGCATCTATCTCGTGCAGGTCGCAGGCAGCGGCGAAGAGATGGAAGAGCAGATCGCCCGATTTCGATTCGCGCTGATCGTCGCTTTCGCGGCGCTCGCAATTGCGCTCGCCATTGGCGCCGCCTTCCAGGTCCGCTTCGGCTTGCGCCCTTTGAGGCAATTGCAGCGCGAACTGGCGACGATCCGCGGCGGCGACCGGGAGCGGATCATGGACGCTTACCCGAGCGAAGTCGCGCCGCTCGCCGAAGAGCTCAACCTGCTGATCAGCGCCAATCGCGACATTCTCGAACGCGCGCGCACACAGGTCGGCAATCTCGCCCATGCGCTGAAAACGCCGCTCTCCGTTATCGTCAATGAGGCCGATTCCGCGCCAGGGCAACTCGCGGGGAAAGTTCAAGAACAGGCGCAGATCATGCGCGATCAGATCTCCTTCTATCTCGACCGGGCGCGGGCGGCGGCGCGCGGCGGCGCGCTCGGCGCCGCGACGCAGATTGCGCCGTCGATCGACGCCTTGCTGCGCGCCTTCAGCAAAATCTATGGCGACAAGGGCGTGATTTTTTCCGGCGGCGCCGATCCGCGTCTGCGCTTTCTTGGCGAGCGCCAGGATCTCGAAGAAATGATCGGCAATCTGCTCGACAACGCCGGCAAGTGGGCGAAGAGCCAAGTGACGATCGACGTTTCCGCCGAAACCGACGGCGCGGCGCGGCCGACGCTGCGCATTGCGATCAACGACGACGGGCCCGGACTTGCGTCGCATTTGCGCGCGGCGGCGACGCAGCGGGGCCGCCGTCTCGACGAAACCAAGCCCGGCTCAGGTCTCGGCCTGTCAATCGTCGTCGATCTCGCCGCCGCCTATGGCGGTTCGCTGCAACTCGACGACAGCCCCAGCGGCGGTTTGCACGCGGAGCTTCGACTGCCGGGATTTTGAGATACGCCGCGCCGGGCGTGAACGAAGCTCGGGACGGGATCAGCGATGGTACGCTTGCCCCGATATCCTGCCGCGCGTCACTCTTCTTCGAGATCGAAATCGAGAATGGCGACTTGCAGCGTGAAGCTCGACAGCTTCGGATCGTCAGCGGAGATGACGCCGAGAAATTCGCCGTCAGCATTGAGTTCGACGGAATCAGTCTTGCGCCCGCGCGCCACGATCGACAGGCGATCGTTTTCGAACAGCTTGCGCAAATAGGACTGCAGCACTTCGCGTCCGACGGGAATTTTCATCTCGAAGGCGAAGGAACGATCGCCGTCTTCGTCGTCGACCGAGATCGAAGCGATCCTTCGCTCGCCAAGATGCACGGCCGCGTCGTCCGGATTCTTCGGATCCGCCGTGACGCGAACGCCGTCGTTGCCGAGCGAACGGCGCAGGAACGCCTGCAATTTTCGCAACTCGGTTTTATCCAAACGCCCGCCCCCGTTCAGCGATCAGCTCTCTCCTCTGCCACGACGCCTTTCGCCGAGCAAGAGCGCATGAAAAACGCCCGGCGGAGAGCCGCCGGGCGACGTCAAAAAGCGCGAAGGGCGTTTATTCGCCTGCGGCTTTCAGCCTCTTGTTGCATTCGCTCCAATATTTTGGCCAGGTGATTTTTGAACCGGCCTTTTTGAGCTCAGCCTTTTTGGCCTTCCATTCCGCGGCGCATTTCTTCTGGCGCTCGCGCGTCGCGGTTTTCGAGTCCGTCGCGGGTTTGGGGCTCGGGGTCGCCTCCGTCGCAGCCGGCGGAGGAGTCGGCTCGACGGGCTTGGCTTCCGTCGCGGGGGGCGGCGTAGGCTTCGACTCTGCGGCGGCCGGCGGCGGCGTCTCGGGCTTCGCCTCGGCAGGCTTGGCTTCCGCCGGCTTCTCTTCGCCGGGCTTGGCCTGCTCCGCCAACCGCCCGCGACAGGCCTTCAAAAATTCCTGCCAGCTCTGTCCGCCGAGTTCGTTGGCGGCCTTAGCCGCCTGATATTGCGAACCGCATTCCTTTAATACATTGGCTTGCGCATACGCGTCCCCTGAGCTCGCGGCGAGGGCGACGGCGACGGCCAGAGCGCCGCCGGCCGCAGCGTAAGAAACAGCGATACGGATCCCCATATAAATCTCCATTGATGGACGGCGCGAACTGAGCCGCAACAACTGCGACGGCGCAATAGAAGCAGGACGCGCGCCATCTGCGCCCGCCGGGCCGACGATAGTCCCAACTTGGTTGTGAACGCAATCCGAACGCGCGATAAAGCCCGAGCGCGCGGCGTTTTTTCGTCCGCTTTTTAAAGGTGCGTCTTGGCAAGCGTTCGGGAACAGCCGGCAAGTTGGCGCGAACTCGCGGTCGTGCCCCATCTCGACGGGCTGAAACGCTGTCCGTGGCCCGGCGTCGATCCGCTTTATCTGGACTATCACGACAATGAGTGGGGGCGTCCCGAGCGGGACGGCCGGGCGCTCTTTGAAAAGCTGACGCTCGACGGCTTTCAGGCTGGCCTCTCGTGGATCACCATTCTGCGCAAGCGTGAGGCGTTTCGCGCGGCCTTCGACGGCTTCGAGCCGGCAATGATCGCGAGATTTGATCAGAAGCGGGTCGCGGCGCTGATGGGCAATGATGCAATCGTGCGCAATCGCGCAAAAATCGAAGGCGCCGTGCTCTCGGCGCAGGCGTGGCTGGAAATCGAAGCGACGACCGGCTTTTCGGATTATCTGTGGGGTTTCGTCGACGGACGACCGATCGTCAACCACTGGACGCGCATGAGCGAGGTGCCGACGCAAACCCCACTTTCCGAACGCCTCTCCAAAGATCTCAAGGCGCGGGGCTTCAAATTCTGCGGACCGACGATCGTCTACGCCTTCATGCAGGCGGTCGGCATGGTGGACGATCATCTGACGGGCTGCCATCGCCACGCAGGGGGCGAGGGCGGCTGAAGCGATGCGCTCCCCTCCAGCAAAAAATCGCGGGCGCCCCACGCCTGGCGAAGCGCCCCGCGCCTGGCAGCGCATGTTGTCCGGACGCCGCCTCGATCTGCTCGACCCTTCGCCGCTCGACGTGGAGATCGAAGATATCGCGCATGGACTCGCGCGCGTCGCGCGATGGAACGGTCAGACAATCGGCGCGCATATTTTCTCGGTCGCGCAACACAGCATGCTTGTGGAAAAGGTCGCATGCGCGCTCGACCCGGCGATCGGCCGAACGGAGCGGCTTTACATGTTGCTGCATGACGCGCCCGAATATGTGATCGGCGATATGATCTCCCCATTCAAGGCGGTGATCGGCGACGCATACAAAAGCGTCGAGGACCGCATATTGGGCGCGATTCTCCTGCGTTTCTCTCTGCCGCCGACGCCCTCTCCCGCACTGCGGCGCCTGTGCAAAGAGGCCGATCGCGCCGCCGCTTTTTTTGAGGCCGTGCAGCTTGCGGGCTTTACACGGGGCGAAGCCGAGCGCATCTTCGGCCGCCCGGCGATCCCGCCGCAGCCCTTCATTGACGAACTCGCCCCGGCTCCCATTGAGGAGGCGCAGGCGCGTTTTCTCGCTCGGTTTCGGGCGGTCGACGAAAGTTGAAGAAGAACGTCGGGGAGAAAAATGCCGAATGGGCGCCTGTACGTCTGTTCCCTGACTAAGGTGGTCGACACAGTGCGCCAAAGCGGCGCGCGCTCGCTTGTCACCATCCTTACTGCCGGGGCGTCGCTTGTTCGGCCTTGCGAAATCTCCCGCGAGCGCCATTTGCGCATCGCTGTCTCCGACATCGACGCGCCGCGGGGGGGACACATCCTCCCTGGCGAGGAACATATCAATCGGCTGCTTGCTTTCCTTGAGGAATGGGACCGCTCCGCGCCGCTCGTCATACACTGTTACGCTGGGGTGAGCCGATCGCCCGCGGCGGCCTTTGTCGCGGCCTGTGCTTTAGCGCCGCGTCGCAGCGAAATGGAGATCGCGCGCGAACTGCGCCGCGTCTCGCCGACCGCGACGCCAAACAGACGGATGGTCGCGATCGCCGACGAAAGGCTCGGGCGGAACGGGCGAATGTCCGCCGCGATCGCCGCGATTGGACGCGGGACCGACTGCTATGAGGGAGCGCCCTTCGCCCTGGAGTTCGCCGACGCCTAACCGGGCCGCCGAAGAGCTCGCGTCCCTTTCCCCGCCCGTCGAAATCGGCCTCACCGCCGCAATCGTCGCCGTTCGAGACGACGAGCCTTTAATCCTAACGACGCGCGCCGACGGGCCGGCCAGCATCGCCGCCCTTCCCTCCGGACCTTTCGATCCGATCCGCCATCGCACCTTCGAGATCGGCTTGCGCGAATGGGTCGCCGAGCAGACCGGCGCGCCGCTGGGCTATGTCGAGCAGCTCTATACATTCGGCGATCGCGGTCGCCACGCCCGCGCCGGCGACCGCGATCCGCACGTCGTCTCCGTCGGCTATCTGGCGTTGACGCGCATCCGCGATGACGCCGATCGGCGCGCAAGCGTCTGGCGGAGCTGGCATGATTTCTTTCCCTGGGAGGATTGGCGCAAAGGCCCGCCCGTGGTCCTCGAGGAAACGATCGCGCCCGGGTTGGCGGACTGGGTGGCCGAGGCGCCGGACGCCGTCTCCTCCTCAGGAGTCTCGCGCCGGGTGCGGGTCAATCTCCTCTTCGGCGGCAAAGGGCGCGCGTTCAACGAGGAGAACGTCCTTGAGCGCTACGAACTTCTTTACGAGGCTGGGCTTCTGGAGGAGGCGCTGCGCGATGGTCGCGAATCGGCGGAGAAACGGGCGCCGCTGACGCCGCTCGGGACCCCGATGCGCCACGACCATCGCCGCATTCTTGCCACAGCCATGGGCAGACTGCGCGCCAAAATGAAATATCGTCCGGTGATCTTCGAGTTGATGGCGTCCGAGTTCACGCTGACTGAGCTGCAGCGGACAGTAGAAGCCATCGCCGGCCGACATCTGCACAAGCAGAACTTCCGCCGTCTGGTGGAATCAACGGCCATTGTCGAGCCGACGGGGGAAATGTCCTTAAAGACAGGCGGGCGCCCAGCGGCTCTATTCCATTTTCGCCGCAATGTTCTGCAAGAAAGGCCCGCGCCCGGGCTTCGCGTCGGAATCCGAGGCTGATGTCGCTGCCTTTAAGGCGATGTTCACCGCGACATGGTGAATGTTTGCTGAAGCGAAGCCCGCAATGCGTAGAGTAGAGGTGCGTCTTGGGCTATTTGTCGCCGCCCCCCATGCCGGCACCGGTCGTCGTCTACAAGGACGTCGGCGGTCTGGTCAGCGATTATGAAGCGCTCACCGAACGATATCGCCGCGAGAATCGCGAGGTCAGGCTGCATGAATGCCGCTCGGCCTGCACGCTGGCGCTGAGCCTGCCGAACGTCTGCGTCTATCCGGACGCAAAGGTCAAATTTCATCAAGCCTATAACGCCATCAACCGGGAAGTCGACCTCGGCGTCTCTTCGCAGCTGTTCGCCTCCTACCCGACCGCCGTGCAGGCGCGTCTTGGCCATTTGACCCGAGAATATCGCGTATTGACCGGGACGGAGCTGATCGCTCTTGGCATGCGCAATTGCGAGGGCGGCGCGACCATGATCGCAAGCCGCAAGCAACGCGCGCCTTCGACCAGCGTCGCCAGCGCGCGCCCCGACGGGCAGTCCGGCGCGCGCCTCGCCTCCTTTGGCGACATCGCGCAGAAGGTGCAGACCGCAGTCGCTGCCGCCCTTGCGAGCACAGGCGGCCGGACCGATCCGATCCATGTCGTCGTCGCCGACCGGCAACAGCCGACGGGGTTGGCGCACGGCGGCGAAGAGGCGAATGCGCTTCCTGAGCCCGCGCCGCTGCCGCCGCGCCGGCCGCCGTCAGAGGCCTTTGCGGGGCAGGAAATGGCGTCGCTCTCTCCGGCCTATCTGCGCCTCATCAGCGGCGCGCAGCCCATCCTCGGGCCGCAGCTCGTGCGTACAGTGGCCTCGAACTGAAGCGGCGGCGTCGCAGGCTGCGCGTGGCGCAGCGCTGAGGGCCGTTCAGAAACTTCACGCAGTTTGGTCCACATCCAAAAAGTCGCGCTTTTGATCTGCCGCTGCGAGCTACGAAAAACGCAGGCGTTCCTTCGTCTCGCTTGACGAGGCGATGCGCGTCACCGTCGCCAATCGCGGCCGCTGAGCGCCTCCGTGGGTGAATGACGGGTCTCCAGAAACCACTGGAGATCGAACAGCGGCAAACTTTCCAAGAGCTGCAAAAGCGGCATATACGTCTTATGTTCTCCTCTCGCTTAATGTGCTCCTATCGAGCCGCGAGTACGGCGCGTCGCGGGGCTGAATCGAATCAATAAACGGAAGTTATGGCGTCGGATTCTCGATTCCCAATCGTTGGCATTGGCGCTTCCGCCGGTGGGCTGCGGGCTCTCGAGCAATTCTTCCAAGCGGTCCCCGCCGATCTCGGCATGGCCTTTGTGATTATCACCCACCTCGCCCCAGATCGTGAAAGCTTCCTCACGGACATACTGGCGCGCCACACCAGCCTGACCGTCCATGTCGCGAGCGAGGGCCAGAAGGTTGAGCCGAACAGCATTTATGTTTTGCCGCCCAACGCATCCCTGACGATCGAGGGAGGGGCTCTGCGACTCCATCAGATCGAGCACGGCCACGCCGAGCGCACGCCCGTCGACATATTTTTCAGTTCGCTCGCCCAGGATTGCGGGGAATACGCTGTCGGCGTCGTGCTCTCGGGGAGCGGCAGCGACGGCGTTTTGGGAATCAAAGCGATCAAGGAACAGGGCGGCCTGGTCCTTGCCCAATCCAGCGACGGCACAAAGCCAAGTTTCACCGGCATGCCCGATAGCGCCATTGCGAGCGGCCTCGTCGATTATGCCGTTCCTGTTGAGGACATGGCCGCGAAGCTCTCAGAGAACAAGCAAAGCATTGGATTGGTCGATGCGCTTGAGGAAAGCGGCGCCGCTGAACGCGACCATCCCGACGCCAAGTCGATCGGAATGCTCTACGCCATTCTTCGTTCCCAGCTGGGGCACGATTTCAGCAGCTACAAAAGGCGGACGTTCATACGCCGCGTTCATCGCCGCATGCAGATCAATCATTGCGATTCGCTTCAGTCTTACGTCAAATTCCTGCAACGCGACCATGAGGAGCCGACGCGGCTGTTTCGCGATCTCTTGATCAATGTAACGAGTTTCTTTCGTGACGCCGAAGCTTTCGACGCTTTGGAGAAGATCGTTATTCCGCGTCTCTTCGAGGGCCGCGGCGCCACAGACACGCTGCGCATTTGGGTCCCGGGCTGCTCAACCGGAGAGGAAGTTTATTCGATCGCGATCCTGCTCCGCGAGCACATGGGCAAAACGACCGCTTCGCCGCGCGTCACGGTCTTTGCGACGGACATCGACGAACGGGCGTTATCCGTGGCGCGCGCCGCCCGTTATCCGTCCGCGCTGATGAAAGGCGTGTCGCCCGAGCGGCGGGAGCGGTTCTTTACGAATAACTCCGGCAGTTTTGTCGTCGCCAAATCGGTACGCGATCTTTGCGTGTTTTCGGTCCACAGCATCTTGCGCGATCCGCCCTTCTCGCGCATGGACATGATCTCCTGCCGCAATCTGTTGATCTATTTTGGCGCCGATGCGCAGCGCCAGGCGTTGCCGACTCTCCATTACGCGCTGCG
>JALHNR010000112.1 GCA_022843525.1 Methylocystis sp.
AAGAGACAGATGAGATATTGGCGAAGGGAGAAGCCTCTCGGCGCAGCAATTTCGCTCATGCCGAAAGTTTCTCCTGACCGATCCCGGCGATGCGCGCGAACGCGTCACCGATGGTCGCCGCGCCCTGCGCCGCGACAATCTTCCGCGCCCGGTCGGTCGCGAGCACCTTGCCCTGATGTAGAATGACCACCTGATCATCGTCGGCGATCTCGTCGACAAGATGCGTGGTCCACAAAACGCCGAGATTCTTTTCCCGCACCAGATCGCGAACAAGCGCGAGGAGATCGGCGCGCGCCTTGATGTCGAGCCCGACGGTGGGCTCATCGAGAAGCAGCAGCCGCGGATCGTGCAGCAGCGCGCGGGCAATTTCGACGCGGCGCATCTGTCCGCCCGACAGGGAGCGGGCCTTGTCCTTGGCGCGGTCGGCGAGGCCCGCGCGCGATAGCGCCGCCTGTCCAAGTCGGCGCGCGTCGATCGGGCCAATGCCGTGCAAGGCCGCGTGGTAAAGGAGGTTCTGCATCACGCTGAGTTCGAGATCGAGGGTGCGGGCCTGAAAGACGACGCCCAGCTGGCGCAGCGCTGCGCCGGGCTCGCGCATGACATTGTGGCCAAAGATCTCGATCTCGCCGTGCCGCGCCGCATACAGCCGCGTGATCAGCGAAAACAGCGTGCTCTTGCCAGCGCCGTTTAATCCAAGCAGCACCGTGAAGCTGCCCGCCGGGACGGAAAAGCTGACATGGTCGAGCGCCTTGCGCGCGCCATAGGAGTGGCTGACATTTCTGATCGCGAGCGCGGGGGTCATTGCGGCGCTCCGACAGGATTGTCATTCCCGGCATTCGCGAAGCGAATGACCGGGAATCCAGAGCCGCGGCCAACAGCGCCGATCGCGGCTCTGGATTCCCGATCGCGCTCCGCGCGTCGGGAATGACAGGCGGGAAGACCCACACTCATTGCGGCGCCACGACAACGCCCCAGGGGAAAGCGCCGACCGGGATCGACTTCACCACTTTGAGCGATGCGACGTCGATCACCGAGACGTCGTTGGAGACGCCATTGGCGGTGAGCAGATATTTTTCGTCGGGCGTGAAAGCGAGGTGCCAGACGCGCTGACCGACGAGCAGATATTTTTCGATCCTTTTCGTCTCGGCGTCGATCACCGCGACGCGATTAGCTGGCCCCAGCGCGACGAAGGCGCGTTTTCCATCGCGCGTGAAGGAAATGCCGATCGGCTGGATCGCCTCTTTCGACATCGCCGGAATGTCGAAGCTGATCTTCTGTTTCAACTCGCGTTTCGCGGGGTCGATGATCGCGACCGTCCCCCCGACTTCCGAGGATACCCACAACTCCGACCCGTCCTTCTTGAACTCGGCGAAACGTGGCCGGCCATCGACGAGAATATTCGCGACGATCTCTTTCGACTGCGTGTCGATCAGATGCGCCATATTGGTTGTTTCCGAGGTGTTGACGAGCAGTTTGCCGTCGGGACTGATGGCCATGCCCTCGGGTTCAACGCCGACGGGAATGTCGCCGATCATCTCTTTCTTCTTCACGTCGATCAGCGTGACGAGATTGTCGTTTTCGTTTGAAACATAGATCACGTCGCCGTCGGGACTGAGCGCCAGGAGCTCGGGATCCGGGCCTGACGGCAGCTTTCCGGTGATCTTGAGCGTCTTCGTGTCGAGCACCTGTATGGCGTCGTCGTCGCCGGCGCAGATATAGAGTTCGGAGCCGTCCTTATTGAGCGCAATGCCGCGCGGGCGTCGGCCGACCTTCACCGTCGATGTCGCTTCCAGCTTCTCCGTATCGAGTACGGTGATGGAATTGCCCTTTTCGTTGCTGACATACGCCTTATAGGCGTGGGCGGGCATCGAAGAGAACATCGCGCAGACGCAGGCGGATATTGTCACGCTAAGTGCATAACTCGCGTCATGCCCGCGCTTGTCGCGGGCATCCACGCCGCTGGGACTGACGCGTGGATGGCCGGGACAAGCCCGGCCATGACGCGGAAAGCGAGCAAGCAGAAAGGACAGGCCGAGTCTGCAGCCTCTCATTACCGAGGTGGCGGCGTTCTTCACTTCAATTTGCATTTCGACTCCGGCTGGTCGACTCCGAGCGTGTCAAGCTCGCTCGTTTGATGGAGAAAGCCCTCCTGCGGCGAAACGGAGACGATCATCCGCCCGTCGGAAAGCAGTATCGGCTGGCGCAACTGCTGGTTCCAGGTCCGCAGCGTCAGCCGCACGCCTTTGAATGCGGCGATGGAGAAGTCGTTGCCGAGCAGGTAGAGGCGGAGCTTCTCGGGGTCGTTCGTCCCCGTGCGCGTTGCGGCTTCGCCAACCATCCGCATGGCGACCCACGCCGCATTGTCTCGCGCATTCATCAGGCGCCTGAACGTCTGGGTGAAGCGGTTCTGCAACTGCCGCGCGCCCCATTGTTCATGGGAAGCGTCCCAGCTTGTCGGCATGAGCCCGCCGGAGCCGGCCACGGGACGCGGGTCCCAGGTGCGGTAGGGAAGATAGCCGCCAAAGACCTCGGTCTCGTCTGCGGCGACCAGCGCGTCATAGGCGGGCGCGTTCTGCGTCAGGACCGGGATCTGCCGTTGAGTTTGCACCGAGCCGGAATCACTGCGGCGTCCGCCGCCGGTGTCTTCATAGATGCGCTCCTCGACGATCTTTGCGCCGAATTTTTTGGCGCTGCTACGGAAGGCTTGCGCCAAAAGTTCGTCTTTCGGGTGCGACCCCTTGATGAGGAGCCAGCGGCGCCACTGCTTCCAGATGAGGTATTGCGCGAGCCCATCAGCGAGCATCGACCGCGTCGGCGCGACATGGATGACATTGGCGCGGCAGTCCGCCTCACGCAGGCGTTCGTCCGGCGCCGAGATATTGAACAAAAGCGCGCCGCGGGCTTTGGCGCGGTCGCTCGCCGCAAGCAAACGGTCCGCCGAAAGATCGGCGATGATCAGCGAGACTCCTTTGTCGAGTAGCGCGTCGACCGCGGCGCCGACGTCGGCGCTGTCATCGACACTTTCGTCGACGGTTTCGAATCGCTGGTTGGTGAAGTTTCCCGTCGTGTTGTTGTCGGCCGCGCCGAGCAGCGCGCCGGCGAGCGCATCGTCGGGAGCGGGAAGATCGAGGATCGAGAGGGTCTCTTGGGAATGTTGCTCGCGCAACATGCCGACCTTCGTCATCAGGGGTTCGCTCGCCGCGGGAAGCGCGGCGAGCAGCCAGAAAGCGGCGACCAGGCGTTTCATACACCCTAGATGACCGCTCCGGGCAACCGGATCAAGTCTGTCGGGCGCTCAGCCTAGCTGATGATCCGGAGTAGGGCCCGACCCTTGGGCGTATCCAGCTCATCATGGTCGAGAACGCCGTTGCCGTTGCGGTCGACCTCATCGAACATCTCGTCGATCGCCGAGAGAAACTCGCGCCGATTCAAATTTTCGCCGTTGAGTTGTTCGGTCGAACGGAACCGGTCCCAGGTTGAGGAGGGCGCGAAGTCACGGAGGGTGACGGTGCCGTTTTCATTCTTGTCGTTGAACGCCTCTCGCGCCGAGCGCCTCACGTCGCCGAGATCCAATACGCTGTCCCGTTCCGTGGACTGGCGGCCGTAGCCGTAATAATTGTTGTCGTCGCGACTGTGTCGGTCGTATTGGGAGCTCTGCTTCTCGTTTAAGCTGGAAGCGCCGGCGTAGGCGCCGCCGAACGAAAAGGCGCACGCAAGGCCAAGCGTGACGCCAAAGAGCAGGGATGTTTTCATTTCCGACCTCCATGTTGCAGGATGGAGGCCGGTGAGTTAGCGCGCGCCTTCAAGGCTGAAAGCCGCCGACGCAAAAAAATCAGCGGCATACAGGGCCTTTGCAGGCTCCAGCGCTTGCGACAAAGCCGCTTAGCGGGTCACGCGAAGCAGGGCTTTGCCCTTCTTGGACGCGAGCTCCTTGGCGTCGAGCGTGCCGTCATTGTCGGGATCCGCATCCTTGAACAGGGTGGAGACCATCGCCAGAAATTCGTCCTTTGAAAGCGTGCCGTCATTGTCCGGATCGGCCGTTTTGAAGTCCTTCTTCGAGACTCGTCCCTTCATCTCCTTGATGTCGACCGTCCCGTCCGAGTCCTTCTCGAGACGCGTGAAAAGGTCAGTCGCAGACTTGTTGATCTCGTTGAGATCGACAGTTCCGTCGTCGTCGGTGTCGAGCGCGGCCACGGCGCCCGTGGCCTTCTTCGCGAGCGCGGACGTCGCCGGCAGCGTCATGACGCCAGCAAGCGCGAGCGCGCCGAATAGCAATGCTTTCTTCATGTGCGACTCCTTTTGGGCAAGGTCATCGCAACAATATAGCGCGGGCGCCGCCGCACCGGCTAGCGGCCCGCGACATTCCCGCCTTCTGGCGTCAGTAGGTGATCTTCACACCCCCATAGACGCCCAGCGGCGGCCCCAGCGAGACCATGCGCGGATTGTTGAAGGCGAGGAAGGAGATGTCATTCGTGTCGAAAAACGTGCCGAAGCTACGCGCGCGGGTGTTGGTGACATTTTCGAGCAGACCATAGACCTGGATGTTCGGGCCAAGCTGATACGACGTGCGAAAATTGAGAATGCCGTACGACGGCAGCCTTCCTGCGAGGTTGATTTCATCGCCGCGGATCCACGGACCGGAGGAATACTGAAAGTCGGCGCCAACTTTCCACAGCGGGTTCACGGCGAAATCAATGCCGGCCTTGAATCGGTGACGCGGCACTGAGGTCAGATTCGCGCCGGGCGTCACCAGGATGGAGCCGCCGGTCCCAAAAATCCCAGTCAGCGGATTATCGGGCGCGCCGAGCACGATCGTCGAGCGGAAGGTCGCGTCCGTGTGCGTGTAGTTCAAAAAGGCGTTCACCCTCTCGGTCGTGTAGCGGAAGGACGATTCGACCCCCTGGCGGAGAGTCGTGCCGGCATTGGTGAAATAGCCGCGGCCGTTGATCGCGCTCGGCACGCTCAGAATGTCATTGAAGCTATAGGTGCGGAAGACGCCAAGGCTCCAGTTAAAATTGCCGGGCAGCGCGTCGGCATAGGCGGGCAGGATCGTCGGAACGGCAAGATCCCCCCGAAAGCCGGCCTCGATCGTTTGCGCCTCCACCTGCTTCAGCGGCGGATCGGCGACGAGGAAGTTGTCGATCAGACAGGGCCGGTTGGGATCGGCGCAGCCGAGTTCGAGCGGCGTTGGCGCACGGTTAGCTTCGGAGTAGCTGGCATAGGCGGAGACGTTCGGCAGTATTTTGTAGGTCAGGCCCGCGACGGGATTGATGCGGGTGAAAACGCCATTGCCGTTCAGCGTCGTTCCTCTCATGTCGTAGAGCGCGATGCCGGCGCGGTTGAATCGCGCGCCCGCCGTAACCTTCAAATCGTCGGTTAGATCGAGCGAGTCGAGGGCGTAGACCCCGAGATAATCATTCGCCGCGCGCACAGAGACGCTGGAGATGCCGGTCGCCTGCTCTTCGACAATGTAGCCGAAGCCGCCGACGACGAGATTGGGCTGAATGATCCCCAGCTCCTCATTGGCGGAGAAGGCGGTCCAACCATGATCGTAGCTGACGCCGAAGGTGATCTTGTTGTGGAAGCCGAAATAGAGATCCTCGTTCGTGACCTGCACCGTGCCGCCGACGGTGCGCGAACGCGTCCAGGTTCGATCGATCGCCCCCAGAGCGACCTGCCCGTTGAAAAAATTGGGGATGTTCGTGTCGCCGGCGTCGCTCTCGCACCGCGATTCGTCGACTTCGCATTCGAATTCGGTCGTATTGCCGTCGACCCTCGCCTGATCGAAGGCGCGGTAATGCATGTCGCCGAAGAGCTTCCAGGTCGGCGTCGCCTGAAACACGCCATTGATGTCGAACATCGAGAGCGTGTTCTTGATCGTCTGGGGCGTGGTGAACACCGCGCTTTCGTCAAGATTGGTGAGATCGACCGGCGCCGGCCCTGAAACGCCGAACTTGTTATTGGCGAGCGTCACATTGGCATGGATCTCGCCGCTCTCGCCGCGGTAGCCGACATCGCCATAGAAGCGCTTGATGTGCGCGCCGGAAAACTGGCGGTAGCCGTCGTCGCCTAGGGCCTCCATCGCCATGTAGGTGGCGAACGGCCCAGAGATGAGACCGTGCTGCATTGATGCTTGGCGACGGCCGCGGCTGCCGAAACGCCCGTCGAGTTCGAAGCCCTGCCAAGTGAAGCCGTTTTTCATGTCGAGCGTAACGGCGCCGCCAATGGCGTTGAGGCCGAACAGCGGGTTGCCGGTGACAAGCGTGAAGCGATCAATCGCAACGCTCGGGATCATGTCCCAATAGACGTTGTCGCCCCAGGCTTCGTTGATGCGAATGCCGTTCTGATAAACGGCGAGGCCTTGCGGCGTTCCGGCGATGGGCGAGGCGACGAAGCCGCGGAAATCGATTTCCGGCAGGAACGGGCCGCCCGCGACGTCGTTGACGGTGACGCCGGGCGCCTGACGAACGAGATTCTCCGGGAGATTGAACGCGCGCGTGTTCTGCAACTCATTGCCGGTGATCGTGTAGGTCGCCGCTGGAACAGCGTAACGCACGATGGGAGACGCCGGCGGAACGGGCGTCGCTGGCGCTGACGTCACCGACGCCCGACCCGCCGGCGCGCGTTGGGTGGAGGGCGTTGTCTGAACAGGCGGCCGCGCGCTCGAACGCAGAGGCGCGCCTCCTACCTCGATCGTCGGCAGCGCCTGCTGCGCGCGGGCTGTTGTGGCGAGAGAGGCGCAAAGAGCGATGAGCGAGACCTGCTTGACGTAGCGCATTGAGAGCCCTGGAACATTCAATCCTGTTGAACGACTTATAGCTATGAGGCTCGCGGCCGGTAGTGGCGCAAGGCGACAAACCGGCAATATTTCCCGCCTGTTGCGCGATGGCTACACTTCTGAAAAATAACAGAAAACTTCGGACGTATTCCCGTGTATGTCGGGAATATATCCCGATCTGCGCAACCAAGGCGAACAGCCTTTCGTAGCGAGGACGCTCTTCTGTGAAAGTAAATGATTTGGCTTCGACCGCGTCGTAAGCGCTACCTTGTACACTTTGCGGCTCGCGTAGATCGGGTTAAGTCGCCGCCGAGACGTCAGTGGTTTTCCGGCGCAAGGGCAGGCTCGCGATCAGCACCGCAAGTATTCCGGTCACGAAAATGCCGTCGAACGTTCCTGCGCCGCCAAAGGAGACGATCGGCGTTCCAATGCCCTGTATCTTATCAAGATTGAGTAAGTCAGCGCCGATGAGCGTGCCGAGACTGCCGCTGACATAGGCGACCGGCGCAGCGAAATCGCGCGACAGCAAAATCGCGAGAGCCGCCGACAACAACGGCGGCGCCAGGATCGGCACACTAATGCCGGCGCCGGGTACGATCCGTGCAAGGGAATGAACCACGACAGCGACGATCGCCGTCGCAATCGCCGCCACGATCCAGATGCGATTGCGGGCAAGCAAATAGATCGAAAGCAACAGCGGAATAATGGCGCCGCCGACATTGACGGCCAATATCATTCCTGGCCAGTCGACGACCTCTGGGACGACATAGCGCCCACCAAAATCATCGATCATTTCTTGAGGGACGACGCGTTCTTGGGTGAAATGCGCAATCGGAATGTTCACATAGCTTCCCAGAAGCGATGCGAACAGGAGGAGCGTCGCATATTTGGAGCTCAGGCCGATGCGGCCGAACGCATAGTGAAGCACGCCAAACTGGATCAGCAGGAACAACGCGATGAGCGCGCCGACGAAGATCGCGTAGAGGATGGGCGGCAGCGGGAGATAGTCGACATTTTGTGAGTACACGCGCGACCCCATGGATTCGGTGCGTCGACCGCTAAGCCGCATATAGGGGCGACGCGACGCCGGTCGAGTTTAGTCTCAGAGAGGCGAAGGATTGGCGGACCAAAGCGAGACGGAGGGGCGGGCGCTCTTGGCTTGACCCTCACGGTGGCACAGGCGGCGCCAGCCTGACAGGAGCCGATGATCGCTCGACCCAAACTGGCGCGGTCTTCATATTTCTGGCGGACAGCACAGTTACGCGATGTCGGCCGCGAGGTTCGACCGTTGATGCCGGCGGTCGAAGCGGAGCCTTGCGCATGGCCGCGTCTTGCGCGACGGAGATTTGAGGAGAAAGCCGGTGATCGAACAGCTCTCGAACTTTCCCGAGAACGTCGTTGCGATCGTCTGCAAGGGACGCGTGACGAAGGCGGATTATGACGCGGTTCTCGTGCCGGCCGTCCGGGATGCGCTCGAGAAACACGACAATGTCAGGATCTATTACGAAATCGCGCCTGATTTTTCGGGATTTGATCCGGGCGCGATCTGGGAGGACTTTAGGGTTGGAATGGAGCATCTCACGCGGTGGGAGCGGGTCGCGCTTGTCACGGACGTTGAGTGGATCAAGCAAACGATGCAGTTTTTCAGCTTCATGATGCCTGGCGACATGAAGTCGTTTCCGACCGCGCAAGCAGATGAGGCGCGCGACTGGATTGTCGCTCAGTGACGCGATGCTGTGTCGCGCATCGGCAGCGACGCGGTTAGCCGCGCGCCGCCCCCGGCGTCGTTCGCAAGCGCTAGCGTGCCGCCGAGCGCGCCGACTCGTTCGCCCATGCCGCGCAAACCGAGACCGCTTGAAGACGGAGAACGAGCCGCTTGGAGACCCGCCCCGTTGTCCCGCACGACGATATGCAATGCGCCCTTCGATCGTTTGACGGCGACCTCGACCCGATTGGCGCCCGAATGCTTTAGCGCGTTGGCGAGCGCTTCCTGCACGATGCGATAGGCGGTGAGCGCGGTCGCCTCCTCGATGTCCCCGGAGGCGCCGTCCAGCGACAGCGCGATGGAGACCTTCGGATTGGCGTCGCGCCAGCCTTGCGCCAGCGCCTGCAAGGCGTCGCCAAGCCCCATCTCCTCGAGGGCTGCGGGACGCAGCCGGCCCAGAATGCGCCTGTTGACCTGTTGCAGCGCGGCGATCTGCGCGTCGATGCGGGCGCAATCTTCGGCCAGACGCGCCGGCTCGACCCCAGGGGCGGCGGCTCGGCGCGCCAATGCGCCGACGCCGGCGCGCACGGTGAACAGAAAAGGGCCGATCTCGTCATGCAGGTCGCGCGCGATGTCTTTGCGCTCTTCGTCCTGCACATGGATCATGCGCCGCACGAGCCTGCGATTTTCTTCGTCGAGCCGTTGCAGCGTCGCCGCCAGCGCGTTGATCCGTTCGGCGATGATGACGAACTCTGGAGAGCCATCGGCGGGAACGCGCATCGAATGTTCGCCGCGCTCGAGACGCTGCAGGCCCTCCGCGAGCGTCGCGACCGGACGCAGCGTTCGCGACACCGCCAGCGAAACCAGCGCGAAGGCGGCGACGGCGATTCCCGCGCCGCCGATCGCTAGCCAGACGATCTCCTGCCAGATTTCGGCGATCTCATCCGCGGGATTGGAAGCGATCATGATCGCTGCCCCCCGGCCGGTTTCGATCCGGGTCACGGCGGCGTTCGGCAGCACGAGCCGGGTGAACCAATGCGGCGCACGGTCGACGTCCTCCCGCGCGTGCGTCTCCTCTCCGGCGAGCGTGACGCGAACATGCCGCAGCCGTCGCGCGTCGGCGAGAAGCCGCGCGATCTCCGCCTGCGGGTCTGGCGCCGCGTCAAGTCGCGTTAGCGTCGCTTCTACGAGTTCGCGCGCAAGGCGCGTCGCGCCGTCGGCCTCGGCGCGAACGCGCGCGCCCGCATGCAATACGAGCAGGCCGACGCCGAGCGCCAGTCCCAGCGCAAGCACGACGCCGAGCAGCAGCGAAAGGCGAAGGCGAAGCGACAGCCTTCGGAGCATGGGCCAATTCTTTAGAGAAGCGTGCGGCTTTACGAAAGGCCCCAAATGCCGGCAATGTTTTGCCGCCTGCCTTCGGCAAGCCCCGGATTCGTGGAGCCACGCCAAATTATGCGCGTTCTTATCGTTGACGACCATCCGATCATCGTTTCCGGCTGCGCGGCGATGCTCGCCGGAGAGGGCGACATCGACGTCGTCGACGCGCGAGACGCGGAGACGGGTCTCGCCGTGTTCGTGGCGCAAAAGCCCGACGTGACAGTCGTCGACATCGGCCTGCCAGGGGTTTCCGGATTCGAGTTAACGCGGCGGATTCTTGAAGCTGATCCGCTGGCGCGCATCGTCGTCTTCAGCATGAACGACGATCCGATCTTCGCGGCGCGCGCGATTCAGATGGGGGCCAAAGGCTATGTGACGAAGAACGACGATCCCTACCTTCTGCTGACGGCGGTGCGCGAAGTCGCGTCCGGCGGCGTTTTTCTCATGCCCAAAATCGCCAATCGGCTCGCCTTCGAAAAGAGCGGCGCGGCGGCCAGTCCGCTCTCCGCGTTGACGGCGCGCGAATTGGAGATTTTGCGAATGCTCGGGCGCGGGCTCGGCATGGCCGAGATCGCCGACGCGACTCAGGTCTCCTACAAGACCATCGCCAACAGCTGCTCGATTATGAAACGAAAGCTCGGCGCCCGCACGCCGATGGAGCTGATGCGCATCGCGCTCGAACACAAGCTGACGTGAGAGGCGCGGCCTATTTCGTCTCGGCGTCCGGATAGGGCTCCGGCGCGGAATAATTCGGCGGAACCGGACCCGTCAGCGCGCCGAGAAAGGCGACGACATCGGCCGCGTCTTTGTCGGAAAGATCCTGTCCGAGCTGCGTCTTGCCCATGATTTTCACGGCTTTCGTCAGGTCCGCGACCGACCCGTCGTGAAAATAGGGCGCCGTCTGCGCGACATTGCGAAGGCTCGCAACCTTAAAGACAAAAAGGTCCGCGTCATTCTTGGTGACGTCCGCGCGACCTTTGTCCGGCGTCGTGACCCCTGTTTCTTTCCAGTAGTCGCTCACAACGCCAAATTTTTGGAAGGAATCGCCGCCGACGCCCGCGCCATTGTGGCAAGAGGCGCAGCCCAGATCGATGAATTTGCGTAGCCCGGCCTGTTCTTGATTCGTCAGCGCCGAGGCGTCGCCCGAAAGGAAGGCGTCGAATTTGGAGGGCGTCAGCAGCGTGCGCTCGAAGGCGCCGACCGCGACGCCCCAATTC
>JALHNR010000113.1 GCA_022843525.1 Methylocystis sp.
AGCGCGGCATCAACTCGTCCTTGAGATGCGCGGCGCCGCGGTCAAGCGTCAGGCTCTCGATTCCGCGATGCGCGACGAGCAGAATCGCGCCGCCAGGCGTCTCATACATGCCGCGCGACTTCATGCCGACGAAGCGATTTTCGACGAGATCCAATCGCCCGATGCCGTGGAGCCGCCCCAGATCATTGAGCTTGGCGAGAAGCGCCGCCGGCGAAAGCTTGACGCCATCCACCGCGACCGCGTCGCCTTTCTCGAAGTCGATCGTGACATATTGCGCCGCGTTCGGCGCATCTTCGGGATTGCCGGTGCGCGAATAGACGTAATCGGGCGTCTCCTGAGTCGGATCTTCGAGCACCTTCCCTTCCGAAGACGTGTGCAGAAGATTGGCGTCGGTCGAGAACGGCGCTTCGCCGCGCTTATCCTTGGCGATCGGTATCTGGTTCTTTTCGGCGAAGGCGATGAGATCGGCGCGCGAGACGAAGTCCCATTCGCGCCACGGCGCGATCACGGTGATATCGGGCTCGAGCGCGTAATAGCCGAGTTCGAACCGCACCTGGTCGTTGCCCTTGCCGGTCGCGCCATGGCAGACCGCGTCGGCGCCCATTTTGCGCGCGATTTCGATCTGCTTCTTGGCGATGAGCGGACGCGCGATCGAGGTGCCAAGCAGATAAAGCCCCTCATATTGGGCGTTGGCGCGGAACATCGGGAAGACGTAATCGCGCACGAATTCTTCGCGCAGATCTTCAATGAAGATGTTTTCAGGCTTCACGCCCAGAAGCAGCGCCTTCTCGCGCGCGGGCTCGAGTTCCTCGCCCTGACCGAGATCGGCGGTGAAGGTGATGACTTCCGCGCCATAGGTCGTCTGGAGCCATTTCAAAATGATCGAGGTGTCGAGCCCCCCGGAATAGGCGAGGACGACGCGTTTGATTTCTTTTTTCTGGCGGGTCATTTTGGCTCTGGCTCGGCGGGAGGCGATTTGCGCGCGGACTATAGGCGCCGCGGGCCCGAGCGCAAGGCGGCGCGACGCGACCCACGTCCGCGCAGGAGAAACGGCGTGAAGCGAACATTCGCCCTGGCGGGCATCCTTTCTTTTCTGGGGCTATCGGGTCTCTGCGCGCAAACCGACCAGCGCGTCTGGACGCTTGGTGGACTGGAGGAGAAAAACGCCGACAGCATCTATCTTGGCTATGGGGTGCCGGAAAGCGACGACAGCCTTGGGAGCTTCACCTGCGCGCCAGGGACCGGCCTGGTAAAAATCTGGATCGCCGAAACCAGCGAAAAGCTCAAAGCGGGCGGCAAGACGACGGCGATCCTTTCCGTCGGCGAAAAGATGGCGAAGGTCGCCGGCAAGCTCGTGCCCAATGAAGAAGCGGGCGTGCCGAGCTTCGAAGGGAGCCTGCCGGCCAAGGACCCGATCTTCGCTGCGATGGCCGGCGGAGAAACGCTCGACATCGCCGTTGGCGGAACAAAGCGATCGGCGCCCCTCGCCGACGCAGCGGAGAAATTCAAGAAATTCGCCGCAGCCTGCGCCAAACGCTAAAGCCTCGTTTTTTAAGTCGGAGCCCCCTAAATTGGCGCAATGAGCAGCCATTCGACGAAAAACCCCACAAGGCCCAAGGTCGCCGGCCTGACGCCGGCGCGCCGCCGTGCGCTCGACATTCTCACGCAAGCGAACCGGCCGGTCGGCGCTTATGAGATGATCGACCTCATGGCGGACGAAGAGGGCAAGCGCCCCGCGCCCGTCTCCGTCTATCGCGCGCTCGGCTATCTCATGGATAACGGCCTCGCGCATCGGCTCGCGTCAAAGAACGCCTATATCGTCTGCGGCCATGCGCATGAAGCCGAGGAGCCCGTCGTCTTCATCATTTGCGAGCAATGCGGCGAGGTGAAAGAGGCGACGTCGCCAGGATTTGCCCGCGAACTTGCCGCGCTTGTCAGCGCGGCGCATTTCAGCGCCCGCACGCGCGTCGTCGAAATTGCCGGGCGCTGCGCCCGATGCGAAGGCAAATAGCGGTGCGCGGGGCCGCGCGCTGGCTCGCGCCGCTCTTCTTTCTTGTCGCGTCGCTGGCCTTCGCGGCGGTGAACTATCCGGCGCTCACCGGTCGGGTGGTTGACGGGGCCGGTGTCATTCCACCGTCCACGAGAAGCGCGATCGAGAGCAAGCTCAGGGAGCTTGAGGATAAATCCGGCATCCAGCTCGTCGTCGCGTCGGTCGCTTCGCTCGAGGGCCTGGACGTCGAAACCTACGCCAATGGCCTGTTTCGCGCGTGGAAGCTCGGCGAAGCAAAAAAGAACAATGGCGTTCTGTTTCTCGTCGCGCCGAACGAGCGCAAAATGCGCATCGAAGTCGGCTATGGTCTGGAAGGAACGCTCACCGACGCGCTGTCGAAGATCATTTTGACGAGCGCGGTGGCGCCGCGATTCAAAGCGCGAGACTTCGGCGCGGGGATCGAACGCGGCGTCGAGGGGATCATCGAGGTGCTCTCCGGCGATTCCGCCGAATGGACAAAACGGGCGCGGGGGCCACAGTCCACGACCTTCGATGAGCTTTCCCCGCTCATTTTTTTCGCCCTGTTTCTGTTCATCGTTGTCTGGATGGCGCGTAGCGCACGCGGCAGGCGACGGTACGACCCGCGTTACAGGCGCGGCGGCCCCCCTTTCATCGTATTGCCCCCGAGCGGCGGCTTCTGGGGGGATTCTAGCGGCGGGTGGAGAGGGGGAGGCGGTTTCGGAGACGGCGGCGGCTTTTCCGGCGGCGGCGGCTCGTCCGGCGGCGGCGGCGCTTCGGGGGATTGGTGATGCAGCTCACGGCGGACGACTTCGAGCGCATCGCGGAGGCTATTCGCCGGGCCGAAGAAAAAACCTCCGGCGAGATCGTCTGCGTGCTGGCGCGTCGCTCTTCCGATTACGCCTTCGTGCCGCCGCTCTGGGGCGCATTTATCGCGCTAGCGTCGCCTTGGCCCATGCTGCTTTTCACCGACCTTTCGCCGCGTGAGATTTTCGCCGCGCAGATCGCCATCTTTATCGTTGCGACGCTTGTCGTTTCATGGGGACCGGTGCGCTTTTTCTTGACGCCGCGCGCCGTGAAGCGCGCCCGCGCCGCGCGCGAGGCGATCGAGCAATTTTTTTCGCGCGGCGTCTCCGCCACCAAGGCGCGCACGGGCGTTCTCATATTCGTCTCATTCGCCGAGCGTTACGCGCGCATCGTCGCCGATGACGCCATCGCCGCGAAGATCAGTAATGACGAATGGCAGGCCGCGCTCGATTTGCTGCTTGAAGACCTGAAACGCGAACGGCTGGCGGACGGCTTTGTCGCGGCGATAGAGGAATGCGCGCGCCTCCTGGCGCGGCATGCGCCGCCTGGCGCGCACGGCGACGAACTGCCGGACAAGATCTATGTGATGTAGCGGGCCACGCCTTGGCCGGCACCCCATGCGCGTCCACGCTCAGGAGGCCTTTCGTTCGCGCGCGACTTCCCGCCAGCCGATGTCGCGGCGGCAAAAGCCGCCCGGCCAATCGATGAGGTCGACCGCCGCGTAAGCGCGCGCCTGCGCCTCGGCGACGCTTTCGCCTAACGCCGTGACATTCAGCACGCGCCCCCCGGCGGCGAGGAGTCGGCCGCCGTCCTCGCGCGTGCCGGCGTGGGTGATGGCGACGCCCTCGACGGCTTCGGCGCTTTTCAAATTGCGGAGTTCCGAGCCGGTCATCGGCGTTCCCGGATAGTTTTTCGCCGCCAGCACGACCGTCAGCGCTGCGAGCGGCGAAAACCGCAGGCGCGCCTGAGGCGATTCGCCCCGCGCGGCGGCAAGCATCAGCTCGAGAAGATCGCCCTCGTAACGGGGCAGAATGACCTGCGCCTCGGGGTCGCCGAAACGGCAATTGTATTCGATGAGCTTTGGCCCCTCCTGTGTCAGCATGAGTCCGGCGTAGAGCACGCCCTTGAAGGGCGCGCCCTTGTCGCGCATGGCGCGCATCGTCGGCTCGATGATCTCGGCCATGACGCGCGCCTCGATATCGGGCGTTACGACGGAAGCCGGCGAATAGGCGCCCATGCCGCCTGTGTTCGGCCCCGTGTCGCCGTCGCCGACTCGCTTATGATCCTGCGCCGTCGCGAACGGCAGCGCACAAACGCCGTCGCAGATCGCAAAGAACGACGCCTCTTCGCCTTCGAGACATTCCTCGATAACCACCTCCGCGCCCGAGAGGCCGAACGCGCCCGCGAACATGGCCTGAACGGCGCGCTCCGCTTCCTCAAGCGTCCGAGCCACGACGACGCCTTTGCCGGCGGCGAGCCCGTCCGCCTTGACGACGATCGGCGCGCCCCGCTCACGCAGATAGCGCAGCGCCGGCTCAAGCGCAGCAAACCGCGCATAGCTCGCGGTCGGAATCCCGTAGTCGCGACACAGATCCTTGGTGAAACCCTTGGACCCTTCGAGCTGAGCCGCCGCCTGCGTCGGCCCGAAGGCGAGGATCCCGCGCTTCTCCAGTTCGTCGACGAGACCGCCAATCAGCGGCTGCTCGGGTCCGACGACGACGAGCGCAATTCCCGCATCGCGACAAAAGTCGATCACGGCGGGGTGGTTGGCGACGTCGAGATCGACGTTATCTCCCACGCGAGCCGTCCCCGGATTGCCTGGCGCGATATAGAGCCGCGTCAGCAGCGGGCTTTTCGCTAGCGCATTGGAGATCGCATGCTCGCGACCGCCCGATCCGATCAGAAGAACATTCATTAACGCTCGCCCGGTTGCTTCGTTTCCGCTTCTAGAGCGCGCGGACGCCAAAAGGCAATCCGCTCCTGAAATGCTGTGCTTGCCCATTGCGTAAGCGCCGCTAGCTATCGGTCGGGGGCTAGCGGCTGGAGTGTCCCACATGTCCATTACCCGAGATATCGCATCGCATGACAATGCGGTCGCTTATGGCGGCCTCATTGATGCTATTGGCGGCGTCGCCACCATCGTCCTTGTGATTTGTGGTTTAGTTGGAATAGCGCCCCCCATGATGGTCGCGATCGCGACGATCGTGTTTGGCGTCGCTTTGTTAATTCAAGGCGGAGCTATGCTGTCGGAATATATGCAAGTCGTGTTTCCCGGCGGCGTTCGCACCGCTTCCACCGAGCAGATGGGCGGCAATAGTCTCGCGCTCGTCTTCCTCGTCGGCGCCGCCGGCATTGTGCTCGGCGTTCTGTCGCTCCTTGGAATCAGTGCGGCAATACTGACCCCGGTCGCCGCGATCGCCTATGGCACCGCTCTGTTGCTGAGCAGCAACGCCGTGTGGCGCCTCTATGTGCTGCGGCGCGCCTCCGCTCAGATGGAGACCGCGATCGGACAGTCGCAACATGTCGGCGCCGAAATGCTCGCGAGCGAAATGGCGTCGGGTTCAGCGGGCATTCAGGCGCTCGCCGGACTGGCGGCGATCGTCCTCGGCATTCTGGCGCTTGCCGGCAGCCCTAACGATTTGACCCTGAACCTGGTCGCGCTGCTCGCGCTCGGCTCGACGATCGTGCTCACGGGCAGCACCATTAGCGCCACGGTTCTGAGCTTTATGCGAACCTGAGCGCAGCGCCTGCGGGACATCTGCGGGACAAATGCCCCCGACCAGCCGTCGGGGGCGTTTTTCTGCCTCGTCGAGGCCCCAGACGGCTTCCCTCCCGGAGTGAAAATGCTCTAAAGACAGCGCAATCTCTCTTTGCGAGGCGATATGGCGCGGCAGTTCATCTATCACATGCAGGGCCTCAGTAAGACCTATCCGGGCGGCAAGAAGGTCTTGGAGAACATCAATCTTTCCTTTTATCCCGACGCCAAGATCGGCGTTCTGGGCGTCAACGGCTCCGGCAAATCGACGCTGCTCCGCATTATGGCGGGCGCCGACAAGGAATATTCTGGCGAGGGCTTCGTCGCCGAGGGCGCGCGGGTGGGCTATCTGCCGCAGGAGCCGCAGCTCGACCCGACGCTCGACGTGCGCGGCAATGTCATGCTCGGCGTCGCCGACAAGAAGGCCGTTCTCGATCGCTATAACGATCTCGCCATGAATTATTCGGACGAGACCGCCGACGAGATGACGAAGCTCCAGGACGAAATCGAGGCCAAAGGCCTCTGGGACTTGGACAGTCAGGTCGACCAGGCGATGGACGCGCTCGGCTGTCCGCCTGACGACGCCGACGTCACTAAGCTTTCGGGCGGCGAGCGGCGTCGCGTCGCGCTGTGCAAACTGCTGCTCGAACAGCCGGAAATGCTGCTCCTCGACGAACCGACGAACCATCTCGACGCCGAAACCGTCAACTGGCTTGAAGGACATCTGCGCCAATATCCCGGCGCGATCCTGATCGTCACCCACGATCGCTATTTCTTGGACAATGTCACCGGCTGGATATTGGAGCTCGATCGCGGTCGCGGCATCCCCTACGAGGGCAATTACACCAGCTGGCTGAAGCAGAAGCAGAAGCGACTTGCTCAGGAATCCTCCGAGGACAAGGCGCGCCAGCGCGCGCTCGAGGCCGAGAGCGAGTGGATCGCCGCTTCGCCAAAGGCGCGGCAGGCCAAAAGCAAGGCGCGCATTCAGCGCTATGAGGAACTCGTCGCCAAGCAGAACGACAAGGCGCCGACCACCGCGCAGATCGTCATTCCGGTGGCCGAGCGCCTCGGCGACAATGTCATCGAGTTCGACCATCTGTCGAAAGGCTATGGCGACACGCTTCTGATCGACGATCTCTCCTTCAAATTGCCGCCCGGCGGCATTGTCGGGGTCATCGGGCCGAACGGCGCTGGCAAGACGACGCTGTTTCGCATGATCACCGGACAGGAGAAGCCCGACAACGGAACGATCGAAATCGGCGACAGCGTGCAGCTCGGCTATGTCGACCAGTCGCGCGACGCGCTGCACGCCAACAAGTCCGTCTGGGAGGAAATCTCGGACGGCAATGAGGTGATCTATCTCGGCAAGCGCGAAATCAATTCCCGCGCCTATTGTTCGGCCTTCAATTTCAAGGGCGCCGATCAGCAAAAGAAGGTCGGGCAGCTTTCAGGCGGCGAACGCAATCGCGTGCACCTCGCCAAGATGCTGAAGAGCGGCGCCAATGTGCTGCTGCTCGACGAGCCGACCAATGATCTCGACGTCGACACGCTGCGCGCGCTCGAAGAAGCGCTCGTCGATTTCGCCGGCTGCGCCGTCATCATTTCGCATGATCGCTTTTTCCTCGACCGCATCGCGACGCATATCCTCGCCTATGAAGGCGACAGCCATGTCGAATGGTTCGAAGGCAACTTCGCCGACTATGAGGAAGACAAGAAGCGGCGCTTGGGAATCGACAGCATCATTCCGCACCGGCTGAAATATAAGAAGTTCGCGCGGTGAGCGGTTGAAACCAGTTCTATCTCGGTCCCGCCGTCAATTTGCAAAAAATTGCAGCGCCTGCGGACGCGCGCGCGAAATGGCGGCACGGCTGTCGATATCGCGTTCAGGACGCCTCGCGCAACAGCGCGCCGCCTAACCCGGCGCAACCGCCCGCACGCCTCTTATCGTCGCCGCTTCTGCGAGGCGCGTATCGAGAGTCGCCAATCGATAGCCTCGGTTCGAGGCGAGCGCGAGATGCAGCGCATCGGGCGCTGAGAGCTTCGTCGCGAAATCGCGAACAAGGCTCTCCGCCAAAATCATGTCCCGCACGTCAGCCTCGATGGGCTGTGTCATCTCTCGCGCCCAGTCGTCGAAACATAATTTCCAGCGACACAACGCGTTACGGCGCCACCAGTTCGACCTCCGGAAAGTATGTCCGATACCGCCCCAAATCCCGCGTCAAAATCGGCACGCCAAGCACGCTCGCCTGCGCGCCAATGAAGAAATCGGGCAGCGCGCTGCTGCGCGCGCCGCCCCGTCGCCGATAGTCGCGAAAGGCTCGACCAGCGCGAAAGCCGGCTGCCCTCGGCAAATCCAGAAAAAGCAGATCGAAGCGCGCGATTTCGGCGTCGCAGGCGGCCTCGGTGGAAAAACCGAGCGAAAATTCCGAATAGATGATCGCGTTGATCGCCAGCGGGCCGCGCGACATCGCATCCGCCAGGGCGTTGATCGACCACGCCGCCCAGTTCTCGTCGCCGCTCGCAATGTCGATCAAAATATTGGTGTCGACAAGGATCACTCCTCGCCTCGCGTGAGCTTCATGACTTCTTCAGTCGAGAAGCCCTTAAACGGCCTTCGGCGCGCCATTGCTGTAAGCGTGCGGCGAAAGTCGCTTTGCTCTCGTGCGTTGGCTTCGCGCTCCACCAATACGCCGCCTTCCGGCCGCGCGCGCACGCTCACCCTGTCGCCGGGACGGATGCCGGCCGCCTCACGGACAGCCTTTGGCAAGGTGACTTGGCCTTTAACGGTGACTTTTGTGCTCATGGCCACACAGGGTAATACTCGCTGAAGAAGAGTAATACCCACTCGATCGAGGCGTCAATCTGCGCTCAATGGGGCGTCCGCCCAAACGCCTTCCGCAGCTCGTCCTTCGCCTGCTCCAGCGCCTGTCGGCGCGCCTCGGGCAAATCCTTGCCGGCCCTATTGATGTAGAAGGTCAGCATCGACATGGCGGAACGGAACGGGTCCGCTTTGCGCCGCGCGCTCGCCTCCGCCGACCGCTTCAGGGAGCGGGCGATCTTCACGGGGTCGTCCCATGTGAACACCCCCGCGTCGAGATCGAGCGCGTTGCTATGGCGCGTGACCTCGCCCGACCAGTAGTTGGTCGGCGCCTTTTTCGCCGGTTCGCGGCTTTTCGGCTGCCTTTGCGCCATTACGCGCCTCATCTCAGGAGCGCTTGTCAGGAGCGCTTGTCAGGAGCCCTTGCCAGCAGTCTTGGGCAGGTAGTCGGCCGCCCACAGAAATCAACGCATCCGAAGCGTGACCGCCACGAATTCGCCATCTGCGCGTGGCGCATTTCCCAGCTGGGCCGTGGGCGGCCGCGAGGGATTTTTTAGATGAGACTATTCCGCCGGGCCGCTGCCTTTTTCGCCATCGGCGCTCTGCCGCTCGCGGGTTGCGCGCCGCAGGAGTCGCCCGTCGCGTCAGCCCCCGCCGCCTATGAAGAGGCCGCCAAGGCGACCGAGCTTACCGGCCAGGACGCGCTGCATGCGCGCATCTCCCATTACGCCCGCGTCTATGACATTCCGGAATCGCTCATTCATCGCTCGATCCGCCGCGAGAGCAATTACAATCCCAGCGCCCGGCACGGACCCTATTGGGGATTGATGCAGATCCGCCACGACACGGCGCGGCACATGGGCTATCAGGGCCCGGCGAGCGGTCTTCTCGACGCCGACACCAATCTTGCTTTTGCGGTCCCGTATCTCGCCAACGCCTATAAGGTCAGCGGCGGCGATGAAGGCCGGGCCATCAAGCTCTACGCCGGCGGCTACTACTACGAAGCGAAGCGCAAGCGGATGCTCGACGAGCTGGTGACGTCCGCGTCCCACTAAGCCTTAAAAGCATCATTGGTTTTTCGGGGTGAAGGTGCTGCGCACCCGGCCCCCTTGCGCCGCGCCGCCCTGAACGGTCGCCATGCCGGTCGTCACGTCATAGACGAGCTTGTCGCCCTTCACGATGTTCTCGGCTTGGGTGAGCGTGACGTTGCCGGTAAGATAAACCTTGTTTTCTGCCTTGTCGTAGCTGCCCCGATCGCCCGTGCCGATCTGGTCCTTTGAAACCAGCGTCACCGGACCTTCGGCGTCGATATGTTTGACGCGGTCGTTGGTCGTCGCGGCGGGTTGTCCGGCGCCCTTTCCCTCAAGAAAAATGATGAGGCGCGAGGCCTTGAGCGTCGAGGGTCCATTCGTGACGATGACGCTACCGGAGTAGATGAGCTTCTGCTCCTTCTCGAAATAATCGAGCTTGCCCGCGTCGATGTTGAGCGGATCCTTGGCGGAGGCGCCCGGCAGAATGCCGCCCGAGCGGCCTGCGGCGCTGGCCGGCGTCGCGGCGGCGAGCGCAGCTAGGGAGAGAACGAAGAGGTGGCGGCGCATTTAATCCTTGATCGCTGCGCCCGAAGTTTGCGAAGGCGCATCGCCCTCACCGTATAGCACCGAATGGACGCCGCCCGCGAAACTCGCGTGACGGTCCTTTTGGGAAAATGCGACAGACTGCGCGGTGACCTCGCCCCCGTCGATCTTCAACAGCACGGGCCTGTCGGACGTCATCACGCTATCCTTGAAATCCATTACCGCCGACTCGAGCCGCATGTCGAAGTTGTTGTCTTCGTGGATGTTGACGCCGCCAGTCATATCGGCCCGATCGGCTTTCCTGTTGTAAACGCCCTTCGCCGCCGACAGGACTATGGAATTGTCCTTGGAGTTCTCGACCCGGACCTCGAGCTGATCGAGCTCGAAGACATCAGGCTTCGCCAGATCTTGCGTGCCGACGAGCGCGCGCACTTCATAGGGACGCCCGTCCTTGCGATAGCCGACGAGCTTGGGGCTTTCGATGACGATGCGGGAGCCTTTGAGCGCAACGCGCGCCAAGCTCAGATCGGCGGGAAGAAAGCGCAGCGAACTGATCAGCAGGCCGAGGCCGACGATTCCAACGACGCCGCCCGCCCCCCAAAGGATCCAGCGGCGCAGGCGCGCAACGCGCGTCGTGTGGCGCAGCGCCTCCGGAAAGGCGCTCTGGCGCGGCGCAACAAGGCCGTCCAGGCGATCGCGCGTGCGGGGCGCCGGCAAGACGTCGGTCATGCCGTGATCATGAGGCGTGCAGGTGGCGAATTCGAGGCAAAGCCAAAGCCTCGATCGCCAGAGCCTTACTCATGAGCGAAAATGTCGGTTTCCGGCCAGCCGGCGAGATCGAGCCGGGCGCGCGCGGGAAGAAAGTCGAAACAGGCCTGCGCCAGTTCGGCGCGGCCCTCACGGACCAGCATGGCGTCGAGCTTGTCCTTGAGCTGGTGCAGATAGAGGACGTCCGACGCCGCATAGGTCTGTTGCGCGTCGGAAAGAACCGGCGCGCCCCAGTCCGACGACTGCTGCTGCTTCGAAATCTCGACGCCAAGAAGCTCGCGCACGAGATCCTTGAGGCCATGCCGGTCCGTATAGGTGCGCGCGAGCTTGGAGGCGATCTTGGTGC